>JAEXSY010000037.1 GCA_023440105.1 Bacillota bacterium | reverse complement strand
ATTGGACTGTCTCTGGTAAAATCACTAGTAGAGCTCCATGAAGGAACCATTAAAGCCGAAAGCATCTACGGACAAGGGTCCAGCTTTATAATAACCCTTCCTGCTAGATGTACAGAAACAGAAGAATCCACTCTTTATGATAAGCTTATTCCTACCTCAAACAAAATTGACAAAATAAATATAGAATTCTCAGATATATATTCCTACTAATATAAAATATCTTAAGACAAAAAAGATTAGCTATAAATACTAACCAAGGCTGCTTTGGAGTAGAATCCACAAGCAGCCTTGCCTATTACATATATTTTAATGAGCTTATTTAAATATCTTCTTATATAGCTTTATTTTATCCTTATAAGGAGGATACTTAAGCTTAAGATCAAATATATTACTCTGCTTAATTATCCCTCTTTCGTGGGTGAAGGTTTTAAAGCTATACTCACCGTGATAACTTCCCATGCCACTATTACCAACACCACCAAAAGGAAGCTTATTAGAGGCAACATGCATTATTGTATCATTTATACAGCCTCCTCCTGAGGAGGTTTCCCTAAGAACTCTCTCTGCATTACCATCATCTTTTGTGAAGAAATATAACGCTAGAGGTTTTTCTCTAGAATTTATAAATCCAATGGCCTCCTCCAGGGTACTATACTCTATAATAGGAAGTATAGGACCGAAAATCTCTTCCGTCATCACTTCAGAGTCTACAGCTGCGTCAGTTAACACTGTAGGTGCTATATACAGCTTTTCACGGTTGTAACTACCTCCCATGGCTATATTCCCATCCGAAAGATAGGCTACTAGGGTATCAAACTGTCTTTCATCAATTATCTTTGGATAATCAGGGCTGTCACTGGGGGCACTGCCATAAAATTCTTCTGTAAATCCTCTTAAGTAAGCTATAAATTCCTCTTTATGTTCAGGCGGCAAAAGTACGTAATCTGGTGCGATACAGGTTTGCCCTGCGTTAATAAACTTTCCCCAGGCTATTCTCTTAGCAGCCTTTTTTAAATCACAGTTTTTATCTATAAGTGCCGGACTCTTTCCACCAAGCTCTAAGGTTACAGGGGTAAGGTGCTTAGCTGCTGCCTCCATTATCACCTTTCCAACAGCAACGCTTCCTGTAAAGAAAATATAATCATAGCGTTCCTTCAAAATCGCTGTCATCTCTTCTCTACCTCCAAAGGGTTCTATTACCTTTACATACTCCTCTGGAAATGCCTCTTCAATAATCTTTATAAGACATAAGGTTGTAGCCTTAGAGGACTTGGAAGGTTTAATCAAAGCACAATTTCCTGCAGCTATGGCACCTATGAGGGGTGAAATATTTAGTTGAAAAGGATAATTAAAGGGTCCGATTATCAAAACAACTCCATAAGGCTCCTTATAAATATAGCTTTTGGCAGGCCAGCTATATATTGGAGTCCTAACCCTTTTAGCCTTCGCCAAGGCCTTTAAATGCTTTTTGAAATAGTCTATCTCCTCATAGCACAGCCCCAGTTCTGTGGTCATGGTTTCAGCCTCTGGCTTGTTTAAATCCTTTCTGAGAGCCTCAAAGACCTCATCCTCATGGCTTTTAATTGACTCTTTTAGCCTAGTCAGCATCTGTAGCCTGAAGGGGATATCCATTGTCTTTCCAGTATTAAAGTACTCCTTCTGCTTATTTATTATATCCTTTATATTCATGCTAATATCTCCTTATGGCAAATAAATTCTTATGATAATTTACTTTCATATGGATAATATATCATTAAAAAACCTATAGAAAAAGGAGAATTGAGAATTCTCCTTAATATTTATTGTATGTTTATATTTAATCCTTCTCTAATAATGCTGTAAGGTATTAAAAATTCAGGATTTCCTGCGGTATAAGGGGCAATTTCATAGTTTTGAAAATAAATTGTTATACCCTCTCTACCTATGTAAAAGTTTTGATTTTCAGATATTCCCTGAAAGGCATCAGGAAAAAATTCCTCAGGCTTTTTTGCTATGGCCTCTTTAATAACTTTATTTATTACCTCCTGATAATTATAGTCTTTCTTGAATATATCCTTAAGCTCTAGTCTATTACCAGAGGCTAAATCATAATTATGAGATATTACCTGTGAGATTCCATGAGCACCTCCCGTATATTGATAGTAGGTGATTGTGAGGCTTAAATAGTCTTTAAGATTATGTATCTGATATTTAGTTATGACTTCATAGGGAGATACCTCTACCCCTGCCTTAGTAAGCTCCTCATAGGCTTTTTTAGCCTCTAGCTCTACCTGACTTCTGAATGCCAGTGCTTCATCCTTAAAGCCTTGGTTAATTTTATCCGATAGTTTTTTATTCCCTGAAATTGTTACTACGGGTATATTTAATTGACTTTTAAAATATGGTGTTTTCGTTTCAATAGTTTCTGTCTCTACTTGAGCTACAGAATGCCTTCCCTTTGGAGAAGCTTCAGAAGAACAAAAGCTAATAAAGAATACACTTAAAAGCACCGATAGTAAAGTAACAAATCTTTTCATGGACACACCCCTTTATATGCTATGGTTTTATTATCGGAAAATCTCACTCTTTATATGTAAAAAAACTCTAATAAGCCTTATAATATATTTAGGGATTTAATTTTGAGGGGGAACCTATGAACTATGACTTTATACTAAACAAGAATAAATATGCTTTTTCCTATAACACCGTTATGGAGATTGTAAGCGAAAAGCTAGTAGAAACTAGAAAAAAAGAGATAGCCTTATTCATCCGAGAGCTAAAGCTCTATGGAGTAACACTCAGAGATTTAACCTCTAAACTTCCAAGCCTTAAAGAAAAGAATCAGCTATTAAATATAGCTATTAATATAAATAACTCTCCTATCCTTAGCAAGGAGTTTTTCAGCATACGAAGAATCAATATTAATAAACTCTCAAAGATTGCTGGCTATCCTAAAAGATATTTAGAGAAATGGAGCAGCTATCTTATAGCTTACACAATTATTGCAGGCAATGAAGCTTACAAAGAATTGCAGGACTATTTAAGCATTGCTGAGGCTAACGAAGCTGTTTTAGACACCAAAGCCCTTACAATAGCAGGTGAAATAAGAGGTCTTGTTCTTACTGAAAATAAGGGAGGCTGTATTATATTAACCTCCTATGGAGAATTTATGAATATAAAACCAGAGGAAAAGCCACAGATAGGATCTATAGCTGTAGGCTCTAAAAAAAAGACTCTATGGGATTATAAAGGATTGATAGCTTTATTTTTTTCTGCTTTATCTATAGCTGTAATATCTTTTGCTATATATTACAATATCCCTAAAAGTACCATTGTCATTGAACACAGCAATAAATATACTATAACTGTCAATAAGCTCAACAGAATTATTGATACAACTGCTCCTAATCAAAAGCTGAGAGGAATAATTTCCTCCACTCATTTAAAAAATAAAAGTATAGATAAAGGTCTTATAAGCTTTTTTGAGGTATTAGAGAAAAATGAGCTTTTAAGCTCCGATAAAGAAATGACAATAATTATTTCTGGTGAAGAATTAGAATACGGTACTCTAAATGAAAGCAGAAGTTATTTAAAAGAGAAAAAAATTCCCACAAGCATAAACAATGCCGGCAAGGAATATAAAAACCATTAATCAGGAAGGGAAGAGTTCATGAACAAAAGAGAGAGTAATCCTCAGGGAATAAGAATTAATAAGTTTATTGGAGAAAGTGGCTTCTGTTCTCGTCGTGAGGCTGATAGATATTTAGAGGCAGGGGCAGTAAAAATTAATGGTAGGGTGGCAGTATTAGGAGATAAGGTTCTCCCTGGAGATAAGGTTACGGTGAAGGGAAAGCTTTTGACAAAGGAAGAAGAGCTTGTATATATAGTCCTTAATAAGCCCGTAGGCATAACCTGTACCACTGATAGATCCGTAAAGGGAAACATCATCGATTATATGAATTATCCAAAAAGGATATTTCATGTTGGCAGATTAGATAAGCCTTCTCAAGGACTAATACTCATGACTAATGATGGTGAAATAGTAAACAAGATTCTCCGTTCAAGAAACAATCACGAAAAGGAATATATAGTTACTGTTGATAAGCCTGTAACGGAAGCCTTTTTAGAAGCCATGTCTCAAGGAGTTGAAATATTAGATACAGTAACTAAGAAATGCTTCGTAAAAAAGGAAGGCTCTAAGGTTTTTAGAATTATTCTGACTCAAGGATTAAATAGGCAGATCAGAAGGATGTGCGAAGCACTTGGTTATAATGTAACTAAGCTAGAAAGAATAAGAATAATGAATATTAAACTTAATAATTTACCTATAGGTCAATGGAGGTATGTTACTCCAAAAGAAATGAAGGTCCTTAGAGAGTTAATAGGAAGCTCTTCTAAGACTGAAGAGGCATCCTATGAGGAAATAGAATAGAAAACGGGCTGATAGCCCGTTTTTATTATTATCTAATGAATTATATCTTTGAAAATTAATCTCGCCTAGGATAATTGTTGTTATTAAAGCTAAAAATAATATTACGGAAATAATCACAAGAAGTACTTTACTCCTTCCTTTCATTTTCTATCCCCTCCTTAGCTATAGCTTATATAATATATAAAGCTCTTTATATAATGATATAATAAACACTTTAAAAATATTCATTTAACCTTTGAAAAGCTGAATATATTAACTAATTCCTTGTAAAATGCTATAATATAATAAGAGAATTAAATGGTGATGATTATGAAAAATAATGTTATCTATGTAGACTTTGTTTCCAAAACCAGGCGCAAATTCTTTTCTCACAATATCTTGAGACTTATCTTGGATAAGCTTATAGGAATTTTCAAAAAAGATAAGCCTACAAGAGTAAAGGAATCAAAAAATCATAAAAAAATACTATAGAGTATCAAAGGAGCTGAATTTTTAATGAGGGTCGGTTTGGGCTACGACGTCCATAAATTAGTAGAAGGTAGAAAACTAATAATCGGAGGGGTGCTTATACCCTATGAGAAAGGATTATTAGGTCATTCAGACGCCGATGTGCTTTTACATGCTATAATGGATGCTCTTCTAGGCGCTGCAGCCTTAGGAGATATAGGAAGACATTTTCCTGACACTTCAGGAGAATTTAAAGATATATCCAGTGTTTATCTTCTAGGAGAAGTTAAAAAGCTCCTGGATAGGAATGGCTATACCTTGGGAAATATCGACGCTACCATAATAGCACAAAAACCCAAAATGGCTCCCTATATCCCCAAAATGATTGCTGTTATAGCTGATACCCTAAAGGTGGATGAAGCTTTGATTAACATCAAAGCCACTACAGAGGAGGGCTTAGGCTTCACAGGAAGTGGAGAGGGAATCTCCTCTCAATGTATTTGTTTATTGATAAAAAAATAGACCCTGGAATAGCAATGTCAATAAGTTAAGCAATAGAAATAGATCCCTATCCGAATATAGGATATAGGGGTCTTATTTTATAATTGCTATGGTTGCACTCTTTATTATAGTTAAGATATTTTCTTGGCCGTTGAAGCTCCTGATTAAGCTTGCTATTAATGGACTTTTAGGGGTGCTTCTTCTAACCTTGTTGAATTACTTTGGACAAGACTTCGGAATATTTATTGGTATAAATGCTGTTACTGCATTGATTGCTGGATTTTTTGGAATCCCAGGAGTTATTTTTTTGGTGGTTTTTAAGCTGTTTTTCTAAATAATATAGACCGCCTTTTGGGCGGCCCATATTTTAATTAAAGATGGGAGTAGGAAGAATACATCGTTAATTTTAAGTAATACATATATACGAGGAGCTCTGCATATCTTTTCTAATTACAGTATATTCTCATTTCAAGAAATGTGTTACAATTTTATATAAGCCCTTTTAAAAACATAAGATGTTATAGTTTCAATAGAAAGCATAATATATATGCTATGTTAAAAATGACTAAACAATAATATCGTGGAGGAATGAGGATATATGGAGAGATATTTTTCGATACCCATGTTCAAAAGTGAACTAAAAAAGCTTAGGTTTTTTTCGCCTATACTATTTTTAGTTTTATTTTTTATTTTTAATAATCATGGGATGTTTTCACTTATTGGAGATGGCGTAGTATTAGACAGAAGCATTGCTGTAAAGGAATACTTTTCTCTAAGTATCTTAGGGATTATAATCCTTGGACTTGTATATCTTATAGCTTCCTCTATATTAATGATGGATAAAAGAGAAAAGCTTCAAGATAAGAAGTACCGGGGTAATAATAGAATAATCTATTTTGTTACTAAAGCAGCATCAATTTTTACTGGCATATATTTAAGCTTTGTATCCTGCTTTTTTATAAAGTTTTTATTGTATCTTATTAATGCTAATAAGTTCATTAATGAAGCTTCTGTAGGATTCTCTGATATAATTAAGTTTTTTGCCTTTCATATGGTTTTTATATTCTTTATGGTAGCAATATCAATGACTTTTAACGGGTTTTTCGGTAATATATTTTCCGTGGTTATGATGCCTATTTTTACTATATATTCTTTTTTGTTATTTTTCGGGACTGGTTATTATCTTATTAATGAGGAGTATCTAAAGACAAGAAATTTTATACAAGCTGTGGAAGGTAAGACAATATATAGGCTGTACAAACTTATTATTGAGGACTATAGATTATCTTTTGACAATAGCTCCATACAGATTGGAGTTACACTGCTTCTATTTTTCCTGGCAATTATATTTATGGGTATAGCTTTGGTAGCCTTTAAGCATTTAAAGGTAGAGCGACTTAGTAATTACTTTGTATATATTGGTGCTGAGATTGTGACAGTGGGAGCTATGATTATTGCTGCTTCTTTATTCCTATCTCTTGGAACAGCCATGGCATATTTATTAGCCAATAAGGGAATGGAAATGGATACTGCCTGGGAGCTTGCCTACAGACTTATGTTTATATATATATTTGCAGCTGTATTTATAAGACTTCTTTATGTGGTAATAAAATATAAGCTGTGGAGAAGATTTGGAAATGCTTCTGAGAGTGAAAAAGAAAAAGAATTAAGTGGTAATTCCTAATAAAAATGCCAATATCTCTATTTCATGAGATACTGGCATTTTTTATTCTATAAACTTATTTATAATTGTTTAGAATAATGAAGAAGGTACCATAAAAAATTAAAGTTAATCCCATAAAGAAAATAAAAGGTTTCATAAGCCTTCTGTTCGTATTTATTGGATAGAGCTCCTTTTTATCAGCTATAGGTTCGCTGATTTTCTTTGTCAGATCTTTTATAAATCTAACATTAAGCTTTAAAAGAAGGAGTCCTCCTATTGCTATAGCAATGCCTAAGGTAATTGTACCTAACCCACCAAAGGTTACTGCACTCTTAGGAATTGAATTAGCAATATCAATATAGGATTGAGCTATAAAGACTCCCAAGGAAAGAACAAAGCCTGTGAGAAATACAACTAAGGAGGCAGCGAATAGAAATAGTAAAAAAGCAAATAAGGGAAGAGCAATAATTAAAAATACAATAAAGCTTAGAGCTCTAAAAACCTTCTGCAGAAAGCTCTTTGATGAGGATTCTATAGTATTTAAATTCGGTGGCTTTGTGTTTTTGGTCTCTTCCTTGAAACTGTGCTTTTCATTGGTTTCTTGCCCCAGTTTTTCTTTTAAAGGTGGGATATATCCCTCCTGTTTACATTTCTGAGCCACAAGAAAAGGATCTCCCAGTTTCTCGATGACAGCATCTTCAGTAAGACCCTGAGAGATTTCTTTATCAAAAATCATGGTGTATTTTTTAATTATGCCTTCTACCCAAGGCTCGGGATATTCCGATAGATTAGCCTCGATAGCTATTAAAAATTCATCCTTTTTCATGAAGGAGTCTCCTTATAAGTGAATTAACAGCAGTAGACTATCTTTATCCTATGCTGTATCTAGGGAATAAATATTAACAATTATATACTATAATATTATCCTATATAATAGACACCTTGGAAAGATTTATTATTAATTCTTTAATAAGCAATGCCCTGCCATTTCATAGCGTCTGCAACTCTGAGGAAGCCAGCAATATTTGCTCCAACTACAAGATTTCCGGGACAATTATATTCCTTTGAAGCATTGTAAGCACTATCAAAAATTCCTATCATTATTTCCTTAAGTTTTTTATCTACCTCTTCAGAGGTCCAAAAATATCTCATGGAGTTTTGGGACATTTCAAGACCTGAGGTAGCAACTCCTCCAGCATTAGCTGCCTTTGCTGGTCCAAAGAGAACTCCTGATTTTTGGAAGAGCTCTATGGCTTCAGGAGTAGAAGGCATGTTAGCTCCTTCTGCTACAGCTAGTACACCATTTTTAACAAGAGTCTTAGCGCTTTCTATATCCAGCTCGTTTTGAGTGGCACAGGGTAGTGCTACTTGACATTTAATACTCCATATTCCATTGCAGCCTTCATGATATTCTGCTTCCTTAACGTAGTTTGTATATTCCTTAATTCTTTTTCTTTCCTTCTCTTTTATTTGTTTTATTATATCCACCTTTATTCCAGAAGGATCGTAGATATAGCCTGAGGAGTCGGACATAGCAACGACCCTGGCTCCCATTTCCTGAGCTTTTTCCGCTGCATAAATGGCCACATTACCAGAACCGGATATAACTACTGTTTTATCTTTAATACTATCTTGATTTATTTTACTTAGCATTTCCTCAGTGAAGTATAATAGACCATAGCCTGTAGCCTCAGTACGGATTAGAGAACCGCCGGAGCAAAGAGCCTTTCCGGTAAGCACTCCTGTGAATTCGTTTCTTATACGCTTGTACTGTCCAAATAGGTAGCCT
>JAEXSY010000530.1 GCA_023440105.1 Bacillota bacterium | reverse complement strand
TGGATATACTTTACAGGTTTATCAAAGCCATAATGCTTCTCAGAGTAAAACCTCTCATAATCTTCCTTAGTAAGCTCATTCTTATTCTTTCTCCATATAGGAACCATTGAGTTAACAGTCTGCTCTTCTATCACATCTTCGTATTCATCTTCTGAACCTTCTTTAAGCTTATGTTCAGTAATATCCATCTTTATAGGATATCTTATAAAATCAGAATATTTCTTAATGAGGCTTCTCAGCTTATATTCCTCTAAATATTCATCATACTTTTCATCCTCTGTATTTTCCTTAAGCTTAAGGATTATCTCTGTTCCTACCTGAGCCTTCTCTGCAGGTTCAATAGTATAGCCTTCTACCCCTTCTGACTCCCATTTGTAGGCTTCATCGCTTCCATAAGCTTTACTTATAACAGTAACCTTATCGGCAACCATAAATGCAGAATAAAAACCTACGCCAAACTGACCTATGATATCAAAGCCGTCCTTAGCTTCATTTTCCTTTTTAAAGGCTAAGGAACCGCTTTTTGCTATGACACCTAGATTGTTTTCTAAGTCCTCCTTAGTCATACCAATTCCTGTATCAGTAATCTTTAAGACTCTATTATCTTTATCCACTTGAATCTTTACAAAATAATCATCCTTATTAAAGGATATGCTTTCATCAGTCAATGCCTTGTAATACATCTTATCCATAGCATCGCTGGCATTGGATATAAGCTCCCTTAAAAATATCTCTTTATGGGTGTAGATTGAGTTAATCATAAGATCTAGAAGTCTTTTAGATTCTGCTTTAAATTCTTTTCTCTCCACAATAGTCTCTCCCTTCATAATGTAAGTTATTAAATAAGTAAAATAAAAATGTGCTATATAATATCAGGATTATTAGCACTCTTTAATAGCGAGTGCTAATTCCATAATTTTTATATAACACATTCTAAAAATACTGTCAACTATAGCAATGAAGAGCTATTTGAAGCAATCAGCACCTATTTTCTAAAATAAATACTATATTAATAATTTTCCTTTTACTCTTATTTTCCAAAGAAACTCATCACTAGAGAAATGAGAACGAAGGTCATTAGAACTGGAGTTACGTATCTAGTACAGAATTTAAAGAAGCCTCTCCATATAAACTTATTTCCATCCTTTTCAATTTCTTCGTCCATAAATTTATCTCTAAATACCCATCCTACTAGTATACTCATGATTAGAGCAGCTGAAGGCATCATTATCCCCTCTGCTAGTAGGTCATAGAAATCAAGCCATGCCATACCTAAAGGTTTAAACATGCCAGAGGAGCCTAGGGCATCAAAGGCTACAGGAAGACCGAATAAGGTTATTACAGTCCCCACAACAATTGTTATCATACCCCTGTTTGGAGCTTTTCCCTTCATCAATCTACTATCAATGAAGTGAGAGCAGGCCACCTCTAATAATGAAACAGATGAGGTAAGGGCTGCAAATAGGGCAAGTAAGTAGAAGGCAAAGCCCAGGAATAGCCCTATAGTTCCCATTCCATTAAAAACCTCATGAAGGGTTTCGAATAAAAGAGAAGGTCCTCCTGCTGGATTAAGACCAGTGGCAAACACTGCTGGGAGTATAGCAAAGCCAGCTAATAGCGCAAATGCAGTATCAGCTATAGGAATTATAAAGGAATTCTTTATAATGTTCTCTTTCGGAGATAAATATGAGCCATAAGTAATTAGAGCTCCCATACCCAAGGAAAGAGAAAACAGCATCTGTCCCCCTGCAGCCCTTACTGCTTTAAAAAAACTGAAGTCTGCTTCTGAGAAACTAAACATAAATTTAATGCCTTCTTCTGCTCCTGGAAGAGTTACGCTTCGAATCATAACTATCATAAGTAAAACAAGTAAGGCTGGCATAGCAAACATGCTAAACTTTTCTATACCTTTATTCACACCGCCCATAACTATACCTACGGTAAGTACCATGAATAAAACATGGAAGACTACAGATATACCAGGATTTTGAAATACACTAGCAAAATATTCTGCACCACCTACACCTTTGAAGGATCCACTTCCAAAAATATTCAATAAAAAATCTACCATATACTTAATAACATATCCACCTATAGTACTGTAAAACCCGAGGATTATAAAAGATGAAGCAACACCCATCCATCCAACAAACCTATATTTTTTTCCTAATTCACCAAAAGCCAGAACAGGACTTTTTCCTGTTTTTCTTCCAATAACCATTTCAATACTAACAACAATGATTCCGCAAAAAACCACTAACAATAAATAAATTATCAAAAATGCAAATCCACCATTCATTCCCATCTTATAAGGAAATCCCCATAAGTTTCCGAGACCTACCGCTGAACCTATTGCGGCCATTAAGAATCCAAGATTAGACCCCCATTGTCCTCTTTTATTTTCCATTAGTAATCCCCCTAAGCTTTTTATTGAATACTTATTAATAACTTTCTTAACTTTTTTAACAGCTGTTAATAAAATTATAATTATTTATTGTATTTTTGTAAACATTTTCAATATTAATTAAATTTTTGACAGCGTATTTTTTAAAAGATTATCACATTATTAAAAGCCATAAAAAAATACAGTATTTATTTAGTAGCTTATTAACATTTTGCAGAGACAATTTATAAATTTTAACCATTTTTGTTAAAAATATATCTATGTAAAAATTATGAAACTTTCCCTTAGTTATTCTATCAGGCTACGATTAATACAGTTTTCACTTCAACACCAATATAAAAAACCCATTCAGAGCTCTGAATGGGCAAGCCTAACTAGTTTTAAATTTTAATGCTTTATAAAATTTGGGGAAGTAAGCTGTATGAATGGCTTAAGCTTTACCAATACCCTGTACAATATTTTTAGCAGAGCTATACAAACCACTAGCTGATAAGCCTGCTAAAATACCATTATATATCCCTTCTTTAATAGTGCTGCTATAAACTATACCCCCAGCTATTCCAAGAGCTAGATTAATCAAAGGAATAAATTTAGTAACCTTTTCTCCAAAAACCTTTTTCCACAATTCTGCTAATGCAACAATTATCGGTATAAGCATACTCATTTCAACCATTATATCACTTCCTGTTTTCTTTAGTTATTACTATATTTAAAGCATGCTTCATAAAACTATTATATTCAGTTATATGTTTTTTTGTGATATAAGTTACTAAATATTAGAAAAGTAACGATAATGTGTTTCTGAGGAAAACACTATAGGTCAGCGGATTTCTTCCCTATTGCACCATTATCTTTCTTTTTTAAATAATAAAATAATGGAAGACCTGCCAGGGTTATCATTATACCTATTATTGAGTTAATAGGTGTTGATATAACTGTGCTTATCAGTATATATCCACCACCTAATATACCTATCAAAGGGGTAAATGGATATAAAGGGACTTTATATATTCCCGGTTTGGTTCCCTGTTTCTTTCTTAAAATAAATACTCCAAAGACACCCATAGTGAAAAATATCCATAAAACAAAGATTAGTAAATCAGTTAAGGTATTGAAAGAACCTGATAATATATATATTACTGCAAGGACACTCTGTAAAATTAGAGCATTAGCTGGTGTTTCAAATTTTGGATGAAGTTTTCCTATTACCCTACCATATGGGAATCTATTTTTTTCTCCCATAACCATAGGAACTCTAGCTGCAGTCATAAGATAACCATTTAAGGCCCCAAAAACAGAAACCATTATTCCAGCAGTTATAAAGGTTGCCCCTCCTTTTCCTAAAAGAGCTACTGCTGCATCTGCCCCTGGGGTATTAGAAGATGCAATCACTTCAACTGGTAACACTTTGAATATAGCAATATTAAAGGCGGCATATACGGCAATAACAAAAACTACACCTATAGCTATCACCTTAGGAAGGTTCTTTGCAGGATTTTTTAGCTCTCCTGCCATATTCGTTACCCCAATCCATCCATCATAAGCCCAAAGAGTCCCAAGTATCGCAGCTCCAAAGCCTAAACTTCTTCCAGCTGATGCCATAGCAGAAAAATCACCAGTTGTTTTAGAGATGAGACCAAGGGCTATGATAGCTACTATGGGTATAAGCTTACCTACCGTTGCCACCGTCTGAATTACACCTCCATATCTTGTTGACAGAACATTCATAACAAGAATAAAGGTTAACACTCCTAAAGCGAGAAGCTTCTGTTTCGTACTATCCATAGGTATAAATACACTGGCATAGGTAGCAAAAGCAATCGCTTGGGCTGCAACAGAAGCTGGATAAGAAATAATAGCTTGTACCCATCCTAATAAAAATCCAATAGTATCTCCATAAAGCTCCTCAAGATATATGTATAGGCCTCCAGACTTTGGTATAGCAGCTGCTATTTCGGCTACTGATAGCGCCGAGGCTAAAGTAATAATACCTCCAACAATCCACGCTGCAAGACTCATCAATGGACTTCCAGCATTATTTAACACAATCCCAGGCTTAAGAAATATCCCAGAACCAATTATCATCCCTACCACTATAGCTAAAGCCTCAATAAAGGTTAGAGATTTTCTCTCTGTACTCCTTTTCATACTACATACTCCCCTCTGTACTAAACACATTAATTTACAACTTCTAAATCTTACCATAAAAATACTATACTTACAATATTTACTTCAAAAACTATACATTTGCCTTTAAGCTATGATAATAAATATTCTAATGCCAGCTATCATAACTATATAACGTAGTACCTTATTAAGAACAAAAATACACTCAGCTTTATTTAAGGCTGAGTGTATTTTTATTTAGCTATATAAGCAGAAAAGTGCTATGACCAATAACACCAGTATAAGAGGCATAAAGGTAAGAAGCGCAGACAGCATTAGTGCTAACACATCGAACTTTTCTAGCTTTATTTCTTTATCAGTAATATGTCCTTCTCTTAACTCTTTCTGCTCCTTGGAGAATTTAAAAGCTCTATCTAGCTTCCCCGGCAACAGCATTATTCTTCACCCCTATTTCTAGTTTATGATGGCAGGCAACAAAATGTCCTGGACCTACCTCTTCAAAAACAGGTGTTACTTGCTTACAAATATCCGTAGCATATCTACATCTTGTATGGAACTTACAGCCCTTTGGTGGATTAATTGGACTTGGAATATCCCCTTCCAGGAGAGGTACATCCGTATCCTTATTATGCTCAACCTCAGTAGATGGTATCGCAGAAAGAAGTGCTTCTGTATAAGGGTGGCGAGGTGCTTCAAATAAATCCTTAGTAGAAGCCATCTCAACAAGATTCCCTAAATACATAACCCCGATTCTATCACTGATATATTTTACTACGGATAAGTCATGGGATATAAACATATATGTTAAGTGTCCCTGTTCTTTTAAATCTAATAATAGGTTTATAATCTGTGACTGTATGGATACATCCAATGCTGAAACAGCTTCATCGCATACCACAAACTTTGGTCTTAAAGCCAAGGAACGGGCAATGCCTATACGCTGACGCTGACCACCAGAGAATTGGTGTGGATAGCGGTGAACCATGTAAGGAGCTAGTCCGCATTCTTCCATGACCTGCATGATATATTCCTGCATTCTGCTGTCTTCTTTTTTGTATAAGCCATGAGCCATGAGGCCTTCACCTATAATCTGACCTACAGTCATACGAGCATCTAATGAAGAATATGGATCCTGGAATATAAGCTGAAGGTCTCTTCTAAGCTGTCTCATCTCTTCGTATTTTAATCTAGCAAGATCTATGCCTTCATCTAACAAGGCTTCATGCCTCTGGAATTCCACATCGTCCTTATAGGCTTCCTTCATCTTATTAATTCGGTTATTAACCTCATTAATCTTCACAGCTATCTCTGCTATTTGCTTATTTTTTAGCTCAATATTCTTTTCTGCTTCTCTTATTTTATTATTAATTGAATCATTAGGCTTTCCTTTTGCTGTCTTCTTTTCAGCTTTGTATCTAAGCTCTGTTAAGGATAGATTAAGCTTCTTAAGCTCCTCTCTAGCCTTTACATTTTTCTTCCAGAGATTGAATCTTTCTTCAAAGATACTTATTACCTTTGTAAGGTCCTTTTCCACAAAGAAGCCTCCAATAATTTCTACTATATTGCTATATGAGTCATTTAGCTTCTTTTCAGCTGCTCTAAGATCATCAAACTTTTCAAATATAGCCTTGTTATCTAAGTTTTGCTCGCCTAGGTCTACTTTATTAATATCCTCAACTTCCTTACCATAAATCGAAACGAATTCTTTATATACCTTATCCCTTGCTTCTTTTAAGGACTTTAAACCTTCTCTGTCTTTTTCTAAACTTTTTAAGGTATTACTTACATATTCAGGAGCTAAATCTGACATTGTACGACCATAATATAGAGTTTTACCATCAGTCTGATTGTATAACTGAAGTATTACTCTTCCTAAGGTAGATTTACCACAGCCTGACTCTCCTACGAGGCCAAATATTTCATCCTCATATATATCTAAGGTTACTCCATCATTAGCTTTAACATAAACTCCCTTTTTCTTTAATGGGAAGTACTGCTTTAAATCCCTTATTCTAATTAATAGCTTCTTATTTTCCATTTCTTCGTTCCTCCTTTAGAGGATAGAAGCAGCGAACCTGCTGATCCTTTGTTACATTTAATAACTGTGGCTCCTCCTGCCAGCACTTCTCAGTTGCATATTTACATCTTGGAGCAAATTTGCAGCCCTTAGGTAGATCTAAAGGATGAGGAACAGCACCAGGTATGGCTTCAAGTCTTGCTCCTGCAGGAGTATCTAACCTTGGTATTGAAGTCATTAGCCCTTCAGTATATGGATGAGAATAAAGTCCTCCTAAAGCAAATATCTTTCTTACAGGAGCCATCTCAACTACCTGTCCACAGTAC
>JAEXSY010000472.1 GCA_023440105.1 Bacillota bacterium | reverse complement strand
ACCTATAACAGCAGCTACATATTCATCAACAGTAATTCCTATAATTCTAGCTGTTTGGTTTATGTCATATGTTGAGCCGATTGCTGATAGGGTATCACCTAAAGCAATTAAATTCTTTAGTAAGCCATTAATAACTATAGCAATAACTGGTATTATGGCACTTACTGTACTTGGACCTTTAGGTTATATAATAAGTAATGGAATAACAGTTGTAATTAACACTCTTGAAACCTATGCCGCTTGGCTTGTACCAACAATAATTGGCGCTTTAACTCCATTAATGGTTACTGCTGGTGTACACTATGGTTTAGTATCTATAGGTATAAACAATCGTATGACAATGGGATATGATACTGTAATATATGCTGGTATGCTTGCTTCAAATATAGCTCAAGGTGGAGCAGCTCTTGGAGTAGCGGCAAGAAGTAAGGATTCTGAGGTTAAACAACTTGCTTATTCTTCTGGTATAACAGCTGTGTGTGGTATCACAGAGCCTGCATTATTCGGTATTAACTTAAGATTTAAAACTGCACTTTATTCAGCTATCATGGGTGGTGCTGTTGGTGGCTTCTTTATGGGAATGATGAGAGTTGCTAACTATTCAGGAGGCTCTCCAGGATTATTAACTCTACCTAGCTATATAGGAGGAGAAGGGTTATCTAATTTCTATTTTGCATGTATTGGTACTGTAATCAGCTTAGCAGTATCCTTTGTAGCAAGCTTTATAATGTTCAAAGAAAAGGCAGTAGAAAATAATAGTGAAGAAAATGAAGCAACTAATTTAGTAGGTAGTTTAAATCAAAGAGAGATTTTAAATCCTGTTAAAGGTAGAGCGGTTTCTTTAAGTGAAGTTAATGATCCAACTTTTTCTGAAGAAATAATGGGCAAGGGTGTTGCTATAATACCATCAGAGGGAAAGCTTGTATCACCAGTAAAGGGTAAAATAGTTGCTTTATTTGATACTCTTCATGCTATTGCCATAGAGTCCGAGGAAGGCTTAGAGCTTCTTATTCACATTGGCTTAGATACAGTGAAGCTAGGCGGAAAGCACTTTAAGGCTCACATAAAGGCTGGAGATAAGGTAGAGGTAGGTACTCCTTTAGTAGATTTTGATATTGAAGAGATTAAAAAAGAAGGCTATGACATAATAACTCCTATAATTGTTACTAATACTGATAATTATAGTGAGGTATTGACTATAACAGATAAAGATATGATTCCAGGAGATGCCTTAATAAAAGTTGTTTAATTAATTGCTAAAGATGAAAGGAGTATGTTATGAATAGCTTGCCAGATAATTTTTTATGGGGAGGAGCAACCGCTGCTAACCAATGCGAGGGAGCCTATTTAGAAGGTGGAAAAGGTATGGGTACCGTTGATGTAATTCCTTGGGGTCCTAACAGGAGAGCTGTGATGCAGGGGAAACTGGACTATAAAAAGCTTCCAGAGGATTCCTATTACCCTTCAAGAGAAGCTATAGACATGTATCATCATTATAAAGAGGATATAGCGTTATTTGCAGAGATGGGCTTCAAATGTTATAGATTTTCCTTCGCCTGGTCCAGAATTTTCCCTACGGGAGAAGAATCAGTGCCTAATGAGGAAGGGCTTAAATTCTATGAGGACTTAATTAACGAGCTTCTAAAATACAATATTCAGCCTATAGTTACCATCTGTCACTTTGATGTACCCCTTCATCTTCATGAAAAGTACGGCTCTTGGAAAAGTAGAAAATTAATAGATGCCTATTTAAAATACTGTGAGGTTATATTTAATCGCTTTAAGGATAAGGTTAAATACTGGATGACCTTTAATGAGATTAATATGCTTATGCATCTACCCTTTATGGGAGCAGGTATAACCATAGAAGAGGGAGAAGATGAGCTTCAGGTAAAATATCAGGCTGCTCATAATGAGCTGGTTGCCTCTGCTATGGCGACGAAGCTTGCTAAGAGTATTAATCCTGAGTTTAAAATAGGCTGTATGCTTGCTGCTGGACAGTTTTATCCTTATACCTGTAATCCTGATGATGTGTGGGATGCTTTAGATAAGGATAGGGGAAATTATTTCTTTATAGATGTTCAATCTAGAGGAGAATATCCTAGATATGCACAAAAATTCTTCCAGAGAAATAATATTGTTATTGACATGGGTAAAGAAGATGAAACTCTATTAAAGGAAAACACTGTGGACTTTATAGCCTTCAGCTATTATACCTCAAGGCTTACCAGCTCAGATCCTAATGTAGGAGAGAAAACCGCAGGTAATGTAATAAAATCCCTCAGAAATCCGCACCTTAAGGCCAGTGATTGGGGCTGGCAGATAGACCCTGTAGGGCTCAGAATCACTATGAACTCCTTATATGACAGATATCAAAAGCCTCTGTTTATAGTGGAAAATGGTTTAGGTGCAGTGGATAAAATTGAAGTGGATGGAAGTATACAGGACGATTATAGAATTGAGTATCTTGAGGCTCATATAAAAGAAATGATGAAGGCTGTTGAAGAGGATGGTGTGGAGCTTATAGGGTACACTCCCTGGGGCTGCATTGATCTTGTTAGTGCCTCCACTGGAGAAATGAAAAAGCGCTATGGCTTCATCTATGTTGATAAAGACAATGAAGGTAATGGAACCCTAGAAAGAAGAAAGAAAAAATCTTTTGATTGGTATAAAGAAGTTATAGCTACTAATGGAGCTTGTTTAAAGTGATTAAAAGTGAATATAAAAAGGAGCATATTTATATGCTCCTACAGACTGCTGGTAGTCCAGCAGTCTTTCTTTTTAAAAATCCTGATCTTCATATAGAGCTTGGTCAGTGTAATCAAATTCCTGATAGGCTATATTATTAGCTACTATGGGATCTCTTACTGGATCTGGAAGCTCAGTATAGTCTTCTCCTGTTTGAGAATATGATTTTATTGTTTTAGGTTCTTGTTCCATCTGATCTCTTTCGTGAGGTAAATAAGGCTTCTTATTCTTATCTGTCATGATATAACCTCCTTCTGCTTACTATAATTCCATTTTAAGCAAAAAATATGCACCGCTAATGAACGAAGTTTTAATTTTTTAACACCTATGATGAACGAAGTTTTAATTTTTTAACACTACTGATGAACGAAGTTTTAATTCTTTATCACCTATGATGAACGAAGTTTTAAATTTATACTAATGAAGGTTATTGTATATACATTTATAAAGAAAATAGCTATATGGCTAATGATGCTTTATTAACATATTTTTAACATATTAAATAAAGTTTTGTTATATAATTAACTTAGAGTTTAGTTATTAGCAAATATTTAGGAGGTAATTAGATTATGGAAACTATGCAAGTTTACAAGTGTATGGTATGCGGTAATATTGTTGAGGTACTTGTGGTAGGCGGAGGAACTCTAACATGCTGTGGACAACCTATGAAGCTGTTAAAAGAAAATACTGTAGATGCCGCTGTGGAAAAGCATGTACCAGTGGTAGAAGTATCAGGTAATGAGGTTCATGTAAAGGTTGGAAGCGTAGAGCATCCTATGACTAATGAGCATTATATTCAATGGATAGAGGTTTGTACTGAGAATAAGGTATACAGAAAACATTTGAATCCAGGAGAGGTTCCAGAAGCTACCTTTACAATTGAAGGTGGATTAGAGGCTATAAAAACCGTTAGAGAATATTGCAATCTACATGGCTTGTGGAAAGCTTAATAAGTAATTAATAGCTATAAAATAACGAAAGGCATACTCTTAGTGGGTATGCCTTTCAGTGTTATAAGTTATTTATAGGAGTTTATATATTATCTAGTAATTCAATCAGCTGCAGAAGAAGCTTTCAATATTTCTTAAATCTAATCCAAAATAAACCCAGCGACCACGTCTCCATCTGAAGCCTGCTATGGAATTTCTTCCGGCTCTAGTTAGATAAGCCCAGTAGGATGTACCGTTAGTCTGCCAGATATAAGTGAACTTAAATAGACAGAAATTAATCTGACCTGGATCTATTGCAAATACCTGTGGTCCTCCTGGTCCTGGGCCACCTGGACCACCTGGACCTCCTGGTCCTCCAGGTCCTCCAGGGAAACCAAAACCTGGGCCACCTGGGAAACCAAAGCCTGGGCCACCTGGTCCTGGACCGCCTGGGCCTCCAGGTCCTCCTGGTCCGCCGAAACCGGGACCTTGCTTCATCTGATTTTTTTGTGGGGTAAAGTTTGGAGGAGGTCCTGGTGGGAACTCCTGTCTTGTATTTCTATAGCCGTCCATAACACCGGCGGAAGATAAAGGGAGGGTATTAGGCACAAAAGTTATTTCTACCTCAAA
>JAEXSY010000458.1 GCA_023440105.1 Bacillota bacterium | reverse complement strand
CCCTATAACTATAAGAACATCAGAATCCTTTTTAATTCTTGCTGATGCCTTCTTTATTCTTTCAAACTCATCTTTATCATATTTTTCTGGGAGATCTAGCCATCCAATAAAATCATTCCCTGCTCCTGTTTTATCATGCAACATCTGGTGCGCTGCATCTATCATTGGCTGGAGATATTTGATCTCGCCATCCTTTAAATAAGGTAATGTTTTACTTAAATCAAGATTAAAGTTATTCATTTTAACCCTCCTAATGAAATTATTGTTTAGGAAATTAGATTAGCTTAAAATAATTAGTTATGCTTAAGCAGAATTTCCTTAGGATTTTTAACTTTCTTTATTATATCATAGTAAAGTTAAAAAAGAATATTCTAAATAAAAAAGGACTCACGTAATCACTATCATTAATGGTTAATCCTGTAATAAATCCTGATACCTTTTTATAATACCTACCCCTAATGAATTGGGACCTATATGTACCCCGATAGTAGCTCCTATTTGCATTATAGGTACGTCCTCCAAGGTATTATCTTTATCAAAGGAAGCCATAAACCTTTCTTTAAATGCTAGGACCTCTCCATAATCATATCCAAAGCCAAGGGTAAAGGAATAACTCTTAAGGGTTTCCCTCTTCTCACTTAAATAATCCTTTAGGAGGCTTATTACTCTTTCCTGAGCTTTAGTATTGGACCTAGCAACCCCAGAGCTCATGATTTCTCCATCCTTTAGGGCTAATATCGGCTTAATTTTAAGTATACCTCCTGCAATGCTGGTAAGCTTACCAATTCTCCCACCATGCTTTAGATAATCTAAATTTCCTATAGTAAAAAAAATTCTTCCAGAGCCTTTTAATTTTTCAATACACTCTACTGCTTTATCAAAAGGAACACCATTCTCTTTCATTGCACTAGCCTCAAGAACTAGAAGCCCTTGAAGAGCTGTTGCCATGGCAGAATCTATCACCGTAATCCTCCTATGAGGATATTCCTCAAGGAGAAGCTTCTGAGCATTTATAGCCGATTGGTATGAGCTGCTGAAGCCCTGAGATATACAGATACATATTATGTCCATTTCACCTTGAACAATCGGTATAAAGGCATCTATGTAATCTTGAACAGAAGGAGTAGATGTCTTGGGAAAAAGCGAAGGATCTTGAGCCATTTTTTCATAGAGCTCTCTAATCTCCAGTTGAACTGCTTCCTTTAAATACTCTACGCCATCTAGAGAGATATAAAAAGGTACAATAGTAATATCCTTTTCCCCTGCCTCCTTTAAAGTAAGGTCTGCAGAACTATCGGTGACTATTCTGTATTCTGTATTATCCATTACAGCCGTATCCTCCTAGTGTACTAATTAAGACAAAAATAAGCTTTATATTATGCTATCTATTAGATTATTCCATTATATCCATGAGTTTATTCAGTAATTATTTATTCGAATAGAAAAAGGAAGCCTATTGTTATCTGGCTTCCTTTCTAAATAAATTTATGGTTTATTCATAGCTTTTCTGCAGCAGGATGCATGAACCCAGTGAATTTTCCCATCATTAAGCTCCACGCTGCAGATTACCTCTCCTATGTTAATTGCCTTATAGCAAACCTCGCAGGGACTATTCTCCTTTGCTACTATGGTTCTTCCCACAGCTTCAGGCTTCTGAATCTCCCAGGCCTCCTTCTCCAGCTCCTCTCTAGTAAAATCCTTACAAATCAAGGAATTAATATAGCTAGAGAAGTTACCCGACATGAGAATATCTGCCTTTTTGCTAGCGAGGCTGTACACATGATCTGCTAAACTTATGGTCACCTTTCTCGTCATTAATAATTGCGCTCCTATTGCATTCTATACAACTATTATATGCAACAGTGTGATTTAGGTGATTATTTTTCTTATATATCATGAGCTAGCTGTGTACATGATAATCTTATCTCATAACTCTCTTCCTTTCTAAATCTTCCTAATAGTATTTGCCCTAGGGCTTTTAGCTTTAATCTTATAAAGACGCATCAGCATTATAACCATAGCAGCCAAGAAAATAAGTAAATAATAAGGATATAGCTTGGGAGAAATTCTTCCGATTATTAAACCACAAAGTGGAGGCATAAAGGTTGTCCCAATATAAGCAAATCCCATTTGAATTCCCATAAGAGACTGGGAAACATCCTTCCCAAAATTCTCTGGAGTATCATGAAGAATTGAAGGATATATCGGAGCACAGCCTGTACCTATAAGGAAAAAACCAATAGGAAGGATATTAGTAGTTAATGGGAGGATTAAAAGAGCTATACCCAAAGCTATTACCGATAATCCTAGATTTATCAGTTCTCTACTTTTTAGCTTTATAGTTAAAAATCCTGATACAAACCTCCCTAGGGTTATACCCATATAGAATAAGGATATCCACTGGGCAGCTTTTTCCTCTGATAGCCCTCTTGAGAGCACCAGAAAGCTAGCCCCCCAAAAGCCTGTAGTTGCTTCTAATGCAGTGTAAGAGAATAAAGCAATAAGTACAGCCTTAACTCCCTTTATACTAATAAGCTCACGGAAAGAAATTCCCTTACCCCTGCTTTCTCCTTTTTCTTCTTCTCTTATCTCTACCTTCTTCCATAGTGGTAAGGATAAAAACAGCACTAATACCAAAGCCAGCTGCAGCAGCGCTATAGTTCTATAGCCATCTCTCCAGCCTCCTTCTTTACCTATATAATAGGACATAATAAATGGTCCCAAGGTGGCCCCAACGCCCCAAAAGCAGTGAAGCCAGCTCATATGTCTTGCTTCATAATGATTTGCCACAAAATTGTTTAAGGCAACATCCACACTTCCAGCTCCTAAGCCTAAGGGGATAGCACAAAGGCATAGAAAATAAAAACTTCCTGAAAGAGAGTATCCGAGTAAGGCTACAGCTGTTAGAAGAACACTTACTCCTGTAACTGTGCCAGTGCCAAACCTCCTTATAACCTTATCGCTTAAGAAGCTAGAAATAATAGTACCACCCGCAGTAATCATTGAAAGAATTCCTTGAGCAGATACCTCCACTCCGATGTTCCCATAGATAGATGGCCAGGCTGACCCCAGGATAGAATCAGGTAAACCTAAACTAATAAATGCAATATATATAATAACCAACAAAGCTGTAATCATAGTATCATGTCTCCTTTTATAAAACTTTATATAATGTCATAATTAATCTCTATATAACCATGCTTTATTAAATGTACAATAGATTATAAACCTTTTCAACTATTTGAATATATAACTTAAAAATAAAAATCCCGATAGCTTGAAAAATAAAACTATCGGGATACTTATGTCTATTCGTTATCGTAATGGTTCCAGTCTCCGAAAAATCCTGGGTCACTGTGTGATTCCTTCCTACCCTTTTCATCATAATGATTAATGCTGCCAAAGAAGCCTGGACTACTATGACCAATTTTGTGACCCTTGGTATCATAATGATTAATGGTGTCAAAGACCCCTCGATTACTATGTCCAACCTTTTTTCCTTTTTCATCGTAATGATTTAATCCACCAAAGAATCCAGGTCTGCTTTCTCCTATCTTATTTCCTTTTCCGTCGTAATGCTTGATTGTTCCAAATAATCCTTTTCTACTATATCCTTTTTTCGCCATAATAACTCCTCCTAGAAGTGATTTTGGGCTTATTTCCAATATACTTTCCTTAAACCACCTTAATCCAACATTATTAATCTTATTTTAACATTTTTAGATAGATTTTTCAAAAAAATATTTTGAATATTCTTAGTTATAGCAGTAAAACTTATGAATTATATAGGTTATTTAATGAAAGCCTATAAAACAACCTCCGCTTCTTCTCGATAATTTTTCTCTCTAAGCTCTTTAATTACCATGGATATTGCAACTACTCCAGCTATAAGATCTGCTATAGGTCCCGCATATAATATACCGTCAATCCCTAGAAATAACGGAAGAATTAATATTAGTGGCAGAAGGAATAAAATCTGTCTTGTTAAAGAAAGAAAAATACCCTTCTGTGGTTTACCTATAGCAGTAAAGAAATTTGAGGTTATAGGCTGAACAAAGTTTAAGAAGGTAAAGAATAAAAACACTCTAAAGTATCGTATGGCAAAGGTATAATAAGCTTCTGAACCATCTCCGAATAAAGATATTATATATCTTGGGAATAACTGAAATACTAAGAAGGCACATATTGCCAATCCAAATCCATAGGCAGCAGCCTTTAAATAAGCCTTCTTAACACGAAGATATTTCTTAGCTCCATAGTTAAAGCTTACGATAGGCTGCAATCCTTGAGAAATCCCTATGATAAAGGAGAAGAATACCTGATTCACTTTAATTATAATGCCAGCACAGGCTAAAGGAATAGCTTGCCCGTAAACCGATAAGGCTCCATAATAGTTTAGGGATTTATTCATGACTATCTGAACCAGCATCATGGAAAGCTGATTAAAGCAAGGAGCTGCTCCTAAGGATATAATCCTTCCAATATATCTTTTTCCAATTATAAGATGCTTTTTTTCTATGGTAACAGATTTACATCGGCGTAAATAAAAAAAGACCATTGTAGCGGAGATAACCTGTCCAATTATTGTAGCCCAGGCAGCTCCTGCAATCCCCATGTTAAAACCAAAGACAAATAAAGCATCTAATATGGTATTCACCACTGCCCCCGTAAGATTAGATATCATGGAAAACTTAGGGCTTCCATCGGCACGTACTAGATGGCCTCCTCCCGTTGCAAGGATTAAAAAAGGAAAACCTAGGGAGGTTATACCTGTATAAGTCTTAGCATAGGCTAGAATCTCTTCCGGTGCTCCAAAGAAAACTAGCATTGGAGATAAAAACATCTGAGCTATAAGGGTTAAAATCAAACCGCAGCAAAATAACATAACTGCTGAATTTCCTATGTAGTAAACCGCTTCCTTTTTATTTCCTCTTCCCATGGAAAGGTTAAAGGAGGAGGCTCCTCCGATTCCAAATAATAAAGCTATAGCCACACAACAAATAGATAGAGGAAAAGCTATGTTTGTTGCAGCATTTCCAAGCTCACCGACACTCCTTCCAATAAAGAACTGGTCTACAATGTTATATAAAGCACTTACTAGCATAGCTATTATACTGGGAATGGCAAATTGCCTGAGCAGTTTATTTACAGGTACTGTTTCTAAGGGATTACTTTTCTTTAATTCTTCCATCGTTTTTCTCCTGACCTATTATATGATTCTCTACCATCTGAGCAAGGAGCAAGTGGATTTCCTCCCGCTTGTCTATATCTATGTCTTTCATCAGAAGGTCATTAAGCTCATCAAGAGTCTTATCTATAGGCTTTATGACTTCTCTTCCTTTTGTTGTTAGATAAATTCTATTACTTCTTTGATCCTTCAAATCCTTATTTTTTATTATAAGTTCTTTTGATTCCAGGGTCTGTATAGCTCTTGCTACAGCTGATTTATCCATGGATATACGTCCTGCTATTTCCTCTTGAGTAACCCCATCACTATAATTTAAGGTTATTAAAAGAGGATATTCAGCGGTAGTTATTCCATAAGGCTTCAGTGCCTGGGATAAAAACATCTGATTTTTTCTATAAAGCACTGCTATTAACCTTCCAATACGTTTATTCATGTCTTTAAGCTCCTATCTTCCATAAAAAATACCATCCTTTATTTTTCATAGAAATCAAAAAATAGTTGATATTGCAACAATTTTAGTTTATACAGAATTAGTTGCATTGTCAACTATTTGTATTATAAAGAATTATAATATACTGTATTTTAATTCCACTATCCCCTCTTTATTATGTTACAATAATTACATAGACATACATTGGTATTCAATAGGAATATATATAGTGGAGGTTATCTAATGAAGTTAGGTATAATTCAGCTAAGGGTTACTGAAGATAAAGGAAAGAACATGAATAATGCAATCAAAGAGATAGAAACTTTGTCTAAAAAAGGTGCTGATATTGTTGTACTGCCTGAAATGTTCAACTGTCCCTACAATATCAATTATTTCCCAAAGTACGCTGAACTCTGTGGCGGAGAATGCTGGAGCTTACTATCAAAAGCAGCTCTTGAAAATAATATATATCTTGTGGGGGGCTCAATCCCAGAAATTGATGATCAAGGGAACATTTATAACACCTCATATATATTTGATAGAAATGGGGTACAGATAGGGAAGCATAGAAAAATACATATCTTTGATATCAATATTGAAGGTGGTCAACATTTTATGGAATCTGAAGTGTTAAAGGCTGGAGACAGCGTTACGGTGTTTGATTCAGAATTCTGCAAAATCGGAGTGGCTATTTGTTATGACTATAGATTCCCTGAGATTTCCCGTCTTATGGTGGATAAAGGTGCTAAGGTTATAATAGTTCCAGCTGCTTTTAATATGACCACCGGTCCTGCCCATTGGGAGCTCCTCTTCAGACAAAGAGCTGTAGACAACCAAGTCTTTTCTATCGGTGTCGCACCCTCTCGCAATTATAATGCCTCTTATGTATCCTATGGAAATTCCATAGTAGTATCTCCCTGGGGTGAGGTGCTTTCAAGATTTGGAGAAGAGCAAGCTTCTGAAATTATTGATATTAATTTAGATATGGTGGATAAGGTAAGGGAGGAGCTACCCCTTCTTAAACACAGGCGGCATGACCTATACAAGCTCATTAATATTCTATAGATTATGTTTAGTGTACTACTAACGAATATCCTCTAAGGATCCTAAAGACATGGAAAAGGCCCTATGAAAACTGTAAGCTTTCATAGAGCTACTCATTATGAAGTTATGGTAAATAATGAATAGAAATATTCCTTCATATCCATCAACTCTTCAAAGGTCCCTCTTTCACATATCCTCCCATCCTTCATAACATAGATTCCATCAAATTTTTTTAAGGTTCTCTCATCTAGCTTATGAGTTACAATAATCCTAGTAAGCCCTTGAATATCAAGAACCGCATTAGTCACCGCAAAGGATGTCTCATTGTCTAAGGCAGCTGTTGCTTCATCCATTATTAGAACCGGAGTGTTTCTAAGAAGACTCCTAGCTATAGATATTCTCTGCCTTTCTCCGCCAGATAAGGATCTTCCATTTTCACCACATTGATAATCAATTCCTCTAAGGGAAATAAATTTACTGAGGCCAGCCTTATCTATAGCTTCATTTATCAATTCTTCACCGAAGGTTCTAAACATGGTAATATTGCTTCTGATATCGCTATCAAATACAAATACATTTTGAGAAATTATACTGATAAGATCGTAAAGAGAGTCTGTATCAATGGTTTTTAACTCTGTTTTGTCTATAGTAATTCTACCGCTATAATTCTCATAGCTTCCCATAAGCAGCTGGAGGAGGGTGGATTTACCACTTCCTGAACCTCCAACCACCGCATAGCTCTTGCCAGCCTCAAAAACTGCAGATATATCATGAAGGACTTCTTTTCCCTCATCATAACCAAAGGAAAGGTTATCTATCTGAATTTTATCCTGAAGAATTGGATCAATCTTATTTCCACCATGACCTGGATTTTCTTCCATAAGCTTAGATAGCTTGTCAATAAGTGCCACAGCAGACTTTATTCCTGCCAGATATTCTGGTACTGTCTGAATCGGCTCCATAACATAATTTACTAAGTTTGTCATTATAAGCACTGTTCCCAGAGTGATCTCTCCCTCAAAGGCAAGATAGGCACCAAAAAAGAATATTCCCAGCTGAAGAATAGGATAGCACAAATTACTGCTCACAATGGTAATTTTATAGGACATCCACCGTCTCAAGAACTTTTTTTCTTCCGTTTTTTTATTGATTTCATCAAAGAGGTTAACAGCCTCTTTCTCTGACTTAAAGCTCTTAATCACAGAAAAACCAGATAGAATATCCTTTATAGTCCCTACAAAGGTCTCATTTTGATCACTGACATCCCTTTCCTTCGCTGCAAGATGATTTCCCATTAATACTGAAGCTAAAATAGGGAGAGTGCATAATGCCAGTACTACCACTGCCATGATCCAGCTATAAAGGAACATCATAGACAAAGCACTTACAAAAAGTACAATCTGATAAATTAGCAGCATAATCTTGTTTAGATAGTTCTCCTCTATGGATCCTGCATCATTAGTAAGAACTGAGATATAACGACCGGTATTCTCCTTCATAAAGGCGCTGATGCTCTTTTCCGATAGCTTAGAAAACACCAGAGACTTATACTGATATAGACCTTTTTGAACAAACCTCGCTCTACTCCAGTACATGAGAGCACTCAGTACTAAAGAAGCTGCTAATACCACTACTGCAAACTTAATAAGCTCCCAAAGCTGATTTAAGGTACCGGAGTTTATGATGTCAAGAACCTCACCCAGCATCCATGAAAAAATAAGGTTTGCAGCAACGTTTAAAAGAAGGGTCAATAA
>JAEXSY010000370.1 GCA_023440105.1 Bacillota bacterium | reverse complement strand
GACCATGGGTGGAGTAAATGGATATGCTATCAGTGCTTATACCAAAGCGCCTAATGCAGCCCTTGCCTTTGTAGAATTTGCTACTAGCTATGAAATGATCATGAAAAGAAATGAGATTTTAGGTATTGTTCCTGCTAGAAATGATGCTGCAGAAAAGTTAGGGGAGCTTTCAGAGGTGCTCTATTCTACTCTGGAAGAAGGAAATATTGTTTTGATGCCTTCTATAAAAGAGGTTGCACAAATGTGGACTCCAGGTCAAACCTTCTTCACTGATTTAGCAAAGGATGCATTCCGTCCTGAAGGAGAGAAAAAGTTTAAGGATTTACCTTCCTTAAAAGCAGGTTTAGAGGAAATGTCTCAGCAGATTTATGATGCAATATTTACACTTAAGTAAATGAGGGATGAGCTATGAAGGGCAGAAAAGAGGTAATTACCTCCTTCAATACATGGTTTAAGGACTGTGGTAGTAATGTAAGGTCTTCAATGATGGTTATGGGTCTAGGTCAGTGGAGATTTGGTCAGAAAATAAAGGGAAGCTTATATTTTTTAATACTAATAGGCTCATTAGCTTTCTTCATCTTAACTGGTGTGGAAGCTATAGGAGGTTTTTTTACTCTAGGAACTGAAAGAGGAGATGCCTGGAGAGGTATAGAGGGAGATAATTCCATAGTTATGCTTCTCATGGGGATACTTTCCTGGATTCTCCTTGCCTTCTTTGTATTCTTCTATATAGGTAATGTAAAGGATGCTTATAGGACTCAAAAGAGGGTGGAAAAGGGGTTAAAGCCCTTAACCTTTAAGGAGGAGCTATCAGAGCTTTTAGATAAGAAGTTTTACATGGCAGTATTGTTTCTTCCTATAATAGGAGTATTTATCTTTAACATCCTTCCTATTATTTATATGATACTTTTAGCCTTTACCAACTATGGTGGGAGAATAGTTCCGCCAGAATTAATAGATTGGGTAGGTTTTGAAAACTTTAAAACCATAACTAGCCTTGGACAATTTGCTCCTACCTTTTTTAGAATTTTAGGTTGGAACGTTCTTTGGGCTATATTAGCTACGGTCTTCAATTATTTTGGAGGGCTTTCCCTTGCCCTCCTTTTAAATAAAAAAGCTGTAAGGGGTAAGGCCTTCTGGAGAAGCTTTCCTATCCTGGCCTATGCCATTCCAGGATTTATAACACTTTTAGCCTTTAAATTTATGTTTTCCTATGGAGGACCTATTAATCAAATAATCACCGATATGGGCTATACTGCCATAGGCTTCTTAGATTTGGATGCCAAGTGGACGGCAAGGATGATAGGGCTATTAGTAAATGCATGGATAAGCATTCCTTCTATTATGCTCTTAGCCACAGGCATTTTGGCCAATATGGACGAAACCTTATTTGAAGCAGCAAGGATAGATGGAGCAACTAAGTGGAAGCAATTCACAAGGCTTACCCTGCCCTTTGTGTTATTCTCTACCACCCCAGTTCTCATAGGTCAGTTTGTTGGTAATTTTAATAACTTTGGCATATTCTATTTCTTAAGAGGGGGGTTATATTTAAAAAATTACTTCCTTGCCAGCGACACTGATCTCCTTATCAATTGGCTGTATAACCTTTCTATTGATAATAATTACTATAGTATAGGTGCAGCAATAAGCCTTGTTATTTTCTTATTAACCTCAGTTGTTTCTCTTACGGTTTATATGAGAACTTCAGCTTATAGAGAGGAGGATACCTTCCAATGATGAAAAAGCTTAAAGCTAATAATATAATAGACACCACCATAACCTATATTATTTTAATTATAGTAGCTTTTATTTTTTTCTTCCCGTGCCTGTGGCTGATACTAGCTTCCTTTTCTAGGTCAGGAAGCATTTATTCCTTTGAAGGCTTCTTTCCTAAGGCCTACAGCTTGGATAGTTTTATTAAGCTATTTACTGATACGGCACTGTATAATTATCCTCAATGGTTTAAGAATACTCTATTTATAGCTGTGGCAAGCTGTATAATTGGAACCTTTTTAGTTATACTAACAGCCTATACTATGTCAAGATTTAGATTTTCCGGCAGGAAGGCAATAATGAAGACAACTCTTGTTTTAGGAATGTTTCCATCCTTCATGGGAATGATAGCCGTATATCTTTTGATGACCCAGTTCGGTCTTATAAATAAAACCTGGGGCTTGATTTTAATATATAGTGCAGGAGCACCCATGGGTTATCTTACACAGAAGGGCTTTTTTGATACTATACCTAAATCCATCGATGAGGCTGCTAGAATTGATGGGGCTAATAATTTTCAGGTCTTTACGAAGATTAATCTCCCTCTATCAATGCCAATTATAGTTTATACAGCACTGACCTCCTTCACCTGGCCTTGGAGCGACTTTATCCTTCCAAAGCTTCTGCTTAAGGAGAAGAGTTTATATACCGTAGCTGTGGGACTTATGAGCTTAGGAGAAACAGAGTTTGCACGCTTTGCAGCTGGCAGTGTGTTTATATCAGTGCCAATAGTTCTGTTATATTTTCTGCTAGTTAAGAATATGGTAAAGGGACTGACTGCAGGGGCTATAAAGGGATAGATTCTATAATTTAATAGTAATAATAAAAAATCTACTTTATAAATGATATAAGGTAGATTTTTTTGATGCTCAAATACGAACATATATTTCCTTTAAGTATATAAAAACTAAAGAAGATTATGTATAATAATTTTATAGAGCTATAGAAAGATTACCTGAAAATTACTTTTAAGAAATACAGTGTAGATGTCTACAGGAGATTATTAAAGGAGAAGGTATTATGGCAGATATTTTAAAGGGCTTAAATGAAGAGCAGATAGAGGCTGTTACTAGTACAGAAGGATACATAAGAGTTATTGCTGGGGCTGGCAGCGGAAAGACCAGAGCTCTTACTCACAGATATGCTTTCCTCATTGAAGAGCTGGGGCTTTCTCCAGAGGATATATTGTGCGTTACCTTTACTAATAAGGCTGCTAGAGAGATGAAGAAGAGAATAAGAGGGATGATAGGCGACATTAATCCGGATCAGGTATGTACCTTTCATAGCTTCTGCGTGAATATTTTGAGAGAGGATATTCATATCATTAATTATCCTGAAAATTTTATAGTCATGGATAATGAAGATACAGAAGCTATTTTAAAGAATGTATACAGAGAATTGAATATTAACACCAGATCCATGACCTTTAAAAATGCAAGAGATATGATTGCCTTCAGAAAAAATGTACATATGGAACACATTTCCTATATCACTGCCTTAGATAATAGAATTCTTAAGGAGAAGTATGAAGAGGCTTCGGATATAAATGACAGGATATTTTATAGCTACCTTTATGAGCAGAAAAAATGCTTTGGACTGGATTATGATGACCTTCTAACACTAGCCCTCCACATCCTGAGGATTTCCAGAGAAAAGAGGGAAAAGTGGCAGCAGAGGCTGATGTACATAATGGTGGATGAGTTCCAGGATGTGAGTCCTCATCAATATGAACTGGCA
>JAEXSY010000369.1 GCA_023440105.1 Bacillota bacterium | reverse complement strand
TAGTGGCCTTGATACAAGTGTTCACGGAAAATACATAATGGATTTTATTGAGGCTACATTACATCCAGATGAGAATCGGGAATTCTTGATTCCAGTAAAAAATGGTGGAGCAATACCGAATTTGGATAGTGATGCCACTGTAGAGATACCTTGTATCGTTGCTAGGGATGGAATAAAAAAGCTGTTTGTTGGTGAAGTGGATACATTCTATAAGGGACTTATAGAAAATCAATATGCCAGTGAGAGGCTTGTGGTTGATGGAGTCCTTGAGAATAATTTAAATAAGTGTTTAAAAGGATTTGTGCTCAACAGAACTATTAACGACGTGAATACAGCGAAGGTTCTATTAGCCGATATGCTGACACAAAATAAAAAATGGCTGCCAGAACTGTACGAGCAGTCAAGGAGGTTGTTATGAAAGAAGTAGGGATTGGATTCTGGGGACTTGGAATGATCGGAAAAACACATCTAGAATCGCTGAGACTCATGCAGGTAATGTTTTCAGATTTACCTGATGTGACAGCACAAGTGCTTTGCACTAGAACAGTGGAACATTACAAAGATATGCTCTTTTGTGAAGTAACTAGTGACTCAGAAAAGATGCTGAATAACGAAAGAGTAACGTTGGTAGACATACCGTCTCCTAACTATGCACATTTTGAACAAACAAAGGCTGCTATAGAACATAATAAGCATGTATATCTTGAAAAGCCTATAGCTGTAGATCTTGAGAGCGCAGCTAAGCTAGTCACCCTTGCGGAGAATGCAGGAATTGTCAATCGTGTTGCTCTGATATATAGATTTGTCCCGGCAGTAGCTGCAATGTGTGAATTAGTGAAAAAAGGTTATATCGGAGATGTAATACATTTTAATATGAAGTTTTATCATTATAGCTATCTTGATCCTGAAAGGCCGACTTCATGGCGTCAGCAAGCGGCTTTGTCAGGTGGGGGCTCAATGATGGACCTCGGTATACATTTCACTGACATTATCAACTGGATGTTCGGTGAGGTTGATCAGGTTAGTGCAGCACAGCGGACAATCATAAACGAAAGATATAAAGACTCTTCGAAATCAATGAAGATTGTAAATGATACGGAGGAATGGTGCACATCGATAATACGTATGAAGAACGGTGTTATAGGTACACTTGAAAGTTCAAGAGTGTCTACTCATATAGACAGTGGTACTATTATAGAAGTTTTTGGAACAAAAGGTTCCCTGAAGTTTGATGTGGGTCATCCGGAGGTACTTCAGAGATTTAACTTTAGCAATAAAAAAATTGAAATCATCTCTGATTTCCAGAATGTAGGTAAGTATAGTACATTTCTTAGTAGAATGGTTCCTCCACCAAGGAACGATTCAGGATTTTTCTTAAATGCACACATTGCAAGCTTAAAAAGTGTAATAGAGGCTACTGCAGGGAACGATTCAAATCCTGAAAGTGTAACATTCAGAGAAGCCTATGAAGCACAAAGGTTGGTTGCTATGATAATGCAATCGGCTGCTGAGAACCGTAATGTGCATAACTCAGAGTTTCCTTCACTTTCGAAGAAAGAGGGTAAATAATAATGAACGGTATTGATAGGCGCAGCCGCTTGATACTCGAAAGCCTCAAAAGAAATGATGGACCGATGACAAGCGATGAGCTTGCAGTGGCTACGGGAGTAACATCCAGAACAATAAAAAATGATATCAAAAAAATTGCTGAGTTACTTCCAAAGTTTGGTGCAAAACTAAAATCAAAACCCGGTATAGGTTATGAAATAGTAGTCACTGATCCAGATATTTTCTCTGAACTTGAGATGCAACTTCGATTTGAATCCCGGGACGAATGCAAAAGAATACCACAAACAAAATTTCAACGGATAAATTATGTAATAATGAAGTTGCTCACAGTAGACTATTGTCTTGATGTGGATGACCTCGCTGAAGAGATGTTTATCGAGAAATCAACGATGATGTCTTATTTAAAAGAAATAAAGACGATTCTAAAACGTTTTAAGTTATCTATCGCTAGCGATCCTCGACAAGGAATAATCATTGAAGGTTCGGAAATACATAAAAGGATTTGCATTTCTGAATTTTTTTTCCACAACAACATGAAGGATAACTTCCACGCTGAGGACAACATGATGTTCTCGAGTCTAAGCAGCAAACATGAAATAAGGAAAATTAGAGAAATATTATTGAGAGTCATGAAGCAATACTCTATTCAGTTATCTGCGTTTTCAGTTGAGAATATGTCTATACATATTGTAGTGGCACTTAGGCGCTGGATGCTGTACGACTACGTTAGAATAGGTGAAAATGTTGCAGATAAGATTAAAGGTACAACCGAAGAAGTTGCAGGGAAACAACTTGTTCGAGAGTTGGAATCTGAGTTTGGCATCATTCTGCCAAACGATGAGGCAACGTATTTTGCACTTCACTTAAAAAGTAAGAGAATCAACGTAAAGGCAGGTGGATGGCAGAGCCATGAAGAAAAGACTAAGCTTGCAAACACGCTGAGAGAGATATTTGATGCTATAGAGCAAAGATTCGGTCTGCACTTTCACGACGACACGACTATTGAAAATTATCTGTTACTGCATTTGAGGGCGATGATAGAACGACTTGAAATAGGATTTTCAGTTCGAAACGCACAGGCTTATGACCAAAAACGTGAATTTCTTATGGCAACAAGGCTTACACAGATAGCAATCAATATTATTGAAAATAATTACGGTATTTCAGTTGAGGAGAACGAAGAAGGCTTCTTGATTTTGTATTTTAATTTGGCTTTATATAGAATGAACATGAAAAATGGTTTGCGTATTGCAGTAACAAATGGAAGCGGACGTCCAGAAGGGATTATTCTACTTAACAAGATTACACAGGCAAGAATAGGAATTCCAGATGTGATTACGTTTATAGATGTCACAGAACTAGAGGACATTGATGAGAGTGATTACGACGTCATTGTATCTACAACTGAGCTTACACAAATAACATCAGTGCCGGTAGTAGTACTTGGCAATACCACATCATTTGACACTGAAAGGCTGCAAAGAGTAATTGATTTATCAAGGTTTGGTAGAATTGATTTTACACTAACTTTTCCAGAGAGTTCTATGTTTCTCTCTGTAAAGGGAGGAGACCGGGAAGCAGTATTTAGAGAAATGAAAGATATGCTCGAAACAAGAGGAGAAAGAGAAGCGGCGGATGCTATAGGTGAATGTACTTGTTGTGAAGTTGAAGAAGGATGTGCACTGTTGTTTGGGGGTTCTCCACTAAAGAAATGTTTTTTAAAAGTGTTCTGTTTGAAAAAACCAGTTGTTATGATAAATAATCCAATCCAATTGATATTCTGGGTGGACGCACCCCGCGAAGAAGCAAAGAGATTAAATGTTCTTTTGGATTTGCTTTCGCAGTGGCTTTCATCACCCAGGAATGTTTCGTCATTTAAACAGAACCCATCTTATAAAAAGTTAATTTATGAACTTGAGCAATTGCAGACTTATATAGATTAATTCACTATTATTGGTGAAATGGAGTGTTTTTTTAGAGGCTGTTAATTCATAAAGTAAAGTGAAAAAATGACTTTGATTCGAGTAAATAATATCAATTAATATAAAATAGAAAGGAGGGATATATAGTGCAATTTATAATAGCAACACATGGGAGATTTGCATCTGGCATATTTAATACTTTGGAGTTGTTGATGGGAAAAAAGAGAAAAATACTAACCCTTGATGCCTATGTGGACGATGAAAGATCTGTGCAGGTTAGATTGGAAGAAATGCTGAAAGGTGTAGAAGAACCTATAATAGCATTTACAGATATTGCCGGTGGAAGTGTTAATAGAGAGACAATGATGGTACTAAAAAATAAAGATGCTTATATAATAACAGATTTCAATCTTGCATTGCTTATGGAAATTAGTTTATTGTCGGATGATGAGATAAGTGAAGAGCGTATAAACAAATGCATCAATCTCTGTCAAACACAAATGCGTTGCTTAAGGATGGTTAGAAAGGAGTAAATAAAAATGATTAAACTTCTCAGAATTGATGATCGTCTTCTTCATGGTCAGGTTGCCATGGCTTGGACAAAGAATCTAGGTATACATACCATTGTGATAGCTAATGATAGCGTGGCGTCAGATGAGTTCCTGAAAATGACACTTGGACTTGCTAAGCCTATAGATGTTGAACTAAGGATAGAAAATGTTGAAAATGCAACAAAATTCATTAAAGCGAATATTGAGTCCCGTCAAAATGTGATGGTAATAATCAATAACCTGGTTGACGCAAAGAGAATTTTAAGTGCAACTCCGATAAAATCGCTGAATATAGGAAATCTGCGGGAGAGAAAAGACAGTGTGCGGTACTCATTTTCAATGACCTTAACTCCAGAGGATATCAGCATCTGCAAAGAGCTTATAGACGCCGGCATTGAGCTCGAACTGAGAATGGTTCCTGAGGAAAAAAAGGTGCTAATAAAAAATCTTATTAATAAATAGGAGGTTAAAATGTTAGAATCAGTACTTATTGGTCTTGTTTCAGTAATCGGTTTATGTACTTATTTAACAGGTACAAGTATGATAGACCGACCTATCGTACTCGGTCCGTTGGTAGGTCTTGTTATGGGGGATTTTACACAAGGCGTAATTATTGGAGCCTCGATTGAATTGGCATTTATGGGTGTTATGTATATAGGTGGTGCAGTTCCTGTAAATGTTCTTGGCGGTGGAGTTATCGCAACAGCTGTAGCTATGAAAACTGGAATGGGAGTCGAAGCAGCCCTCACTCTAGCTCTTCCGGTAGGTGCTCTGTTTGCATTAGTTGAAAAGTTGTATTATATGGGTATCCAGTTTATTCTTCAAAAGTTTGATACGGCTTGCAAAAATGCAGAGGTTAAGAAAATCCCGCAGTTGCATTTTCTTTGCTTTGCAATTTGGTCAGCTTTCTATTTCATAATCACCTTCTGTACGGTACAGTTTGGAAGTGAAGTTGTCGGCGCTTTCTTTAATTCGTTGCCAGAATCTGTGACCAATGGTATCAGCGCTGGGACAACACTCTTACCTGCACTTGGATTCGCACTTCTTATTAATGCAATTTGGAACAGGAAAATCGCTGCATTCTACTTCATTGGTTTTGCATTAGCTTCATACCTAGGCATGGGTACGATAGGTATATCTGTATTAGCTATTAGCATTGGAGTTTTATTCTTTACCCTTGACCCCATGGGTTTGCCTAGATTTTCAGATGATGATAGTGAAAAAAGCAGCACAGCTATGCTTAGCAAGAAAGATCTCAATAAGATATTCTGGCGTTCACTCACCCTTGAGGCTTCTTTCACATATGAAAGGTATCATGGAACTGGATATGCCTACTCTGTACTTCCTGCTCTTACAAAATATTATAAGGATGATAAGGAAGGTTTGTCTGGTGCTCTCGTAAGAAGCACGGAATTCATATCTATTACTCCACATATTTCCACTTTGGTTATGGGCGTTACTTGTGCACTAGAAGAACAGTATAGTAAAAATAAGGATGCTATGAATCCAACATCTATATCTGCAATACGTGCGGGATTAATGGGACCCCTTGCTGGTATTGGAGATTCGATTTTTTGGGGAATATTACGTACAGTAGCTTCTGGTATAGCCTGTGCTATGGGAATCCAAGGCTCTGTATTTGCACCAATTGCATTCATACTAATATATAATATACCTCATCTTCTCGTTCGCTATTTTGGACTCTTAAAAACGTATGAAATGGGTATCCAGATAGTATCTCGTATGAGTGAAAGTAAATTACTTGAAAGGCTTTCAAAGTGTGCTGGTATCATTGGACTTATGGTTATCGGAGGAATGACCGCTAGTATGGTGTATGTACAGACTCCATTAGCGTTTACAGTAGGGGGGACAGAAGTAGTTATACAGGAATTTCTTGATTCAATTATGCCAGGAATGCTCTCGTTGGTTGTTGTGTTTGTGATGTCCAAGCTTCTTAAAAAACAAGTAAATACAATCATCTTAATGGTGGCTTTATTAGTAGCTGGGATTCTTCTTACTCTGATTGGAGTGCTTTGATAGAATCATTAAATAAGTCTATGTAAAGGTAACCTTATTCCACTCGTAGTGGACTTGTTGGCAGTTGAATCGGGTTTATACAGATTGGAGTGTTCGATTGAATGATAATTAAGAGTACAAGAGTTTGGGCTAAAGATAACTTTGTTCCTGACTCGATTAAAATTGAAGATGGAAAAATTACAGAACGTCTCGGATATGATATTCCTGCTGATTTTGACTTTGGTGACAGAATGATATTGCCTGGTTTTATTGATATTCACACACATGGAGGATTCGGTTGTGATATTATGGATACTGACGAAGACGGTATCAGAAAATGGGTGGCTGAAGTTCCTAAATTTGGAGTTACTTCATTTCTAGCAACTACATTTACTGATTCACGAGAATCCACACTAAAGGCAATAGAGAATGTAGTAAATGTTTACAACAGAGGTGCTGATGGAGCGGAAATTCTTGGGATTAATCTAGAGGGTCCATTCATCGGAACTGAATATGTCGGTGGCATGGAGGAGAAATGGATACTAGCTCCAGACATCGCAGAGTATGATCTTTACCACGATGCAGCAGCAGGATTGGTGAAGATATGTACCATAGCACCGGAGAGAGATGGTGCTTTTGAGTTGTTAGACCATATAGTCTCTCGGGGTGTGATACCTTCTGCAGGCCATACTGCAGCAGACTATGAAACCATCAATAAAGCTGTAACTCACGGACTTAGAAATATGACACACACTTATAATTGTATGTCACCATTTCATCACCGTAAACCTGGATGTGTCGGTGCTGCAATGCTCAACGACGAGTTATTTTGTGAGTGTGCTTGTGACGATCTTATGGTGTCTTCTCCTGCTGTGACCATTTTATCTAAGATGAAAGGTCGTGAGAAGCTAATTTTAATAACCGATGCGCTTGCACTACAGGGTATGCCTCCTGGTGTGTTTTATACCAGTGGACATTACACTGAAGTAAGGGAAGACGGTGGTTGTGTTGAGGTAGGAACTGGAATGTATATGGGTTGCTCACTGGGGATGAACTCTGTATTCAAAATAGCAATTGAAAAATCAGGAATTGAAATGGCAAGCGTGGTCGATGCATGTTCGCTCAATGCAGCGGTTCTTCTTGGTATCGATGATAAAAAAGGTCGACTACTTCCTGGATTTGACGCTGATATTACAGTACTCAACGATGACTATTCTGTAGAACAGACTTTTTGCAAAGGTGTTGCACAACTCACTAATACTTAAAATGTAATATATTTAATTAATCAAAATAAAGAAATTCTATAGAATTTAGAATCACTAGTGCTTAATGTATTATAGCGTAAAATAGGAGGTAAGTATGAGTTGGTTAAAAGAAATAATTGGAACTGAAAAAGCGATTATTGCAATGTGTCATCTTCAAGCTATGCCGGGAGATCCTAGCTATGATGGTGTAAATGGGATGCAATGGGTACTTGAAAGAGCAAAAGAAGACTTGGATGCATTACAGGAAGGCGGTGTAGATGCCGTAATGTTCAGTAATGAATTCAGTTTACCTTATTTGACAGATGTGAAAACAGTTACAGTTGCTTCAATGGCACGTATTATTGGTGAACTAAAGCCATATATATCGGTACCTTATGGGGTAAATGTACTTTGGGATCCATATTCTTCCTTAGATTTAGCAGTAGCTACAGATGCAAAGTTTGTCAGAGAGATTTTCACAGGTGTATATGCAAGTGATTTCGGATTATGGAACACTAACTGTGGTGATGTTGTAAGGCATCAACATGCAATTGGAGCACAAAATGTAAAGCTCTTGTTTAATATTGTTCCTGAAGCAGCTAAATATTTGGCGGATCGTGATGTGTCTGAAATTGCAAAAAGTACTGTATTTAACTGTAGGCCGGATGCTTTGTGTGTTTCAGGGCTTACAGCAGGAAGCTCAACAGACACTGACGTCCTTGATAGAGTTAAGAAGAGTGTACCTGATACTGTCGTTCTGGCTAATACTGGTTCACGTAAAGAAACAATTGAAAAGCTTTTATCAATTGCTGATGGTGCCGTAGTTGGAACAACCTTCAAGTATGATGGAAGATTTGAAAATCAAACAGATGTTAAAAGAGTTAAAGAATTTATGAGCGTTGTAAAAGCATTCAGAAGCTAGATTAAAATAGGAATAAAGAGTGATAAATATTTTATCTTAAGAGGATATTCATAATGATATTATATATAATCCTGGAAGACTGTTTTCTATAAAAGATAAACCTGAGGGTAAAACCCTCAGGTACTTTTTGTATTACTCAGCCATGGATCAAGTGCTTAATAGCTAGGAAAATGATCTTTTAGGAGTCTTGTTTTGCTAATAAATCTGCATAAGTAATATTTCTATTAATATTGGTACAAATGAAACAAGGAATTAAAGGAAGCATATAATCTTTGTGAAAAAACGATTATATGACAGGAGGAGATGGATGAAAAGAGTAAAACTTGCAATATTTGATATGGATGGTCTAATGCTGGACACTGAAGAAATGTACATAAACCTTGCATTGCAGGTAGCACAAGAGAATCATTATCCAATAACTAAGGATTTAATAGAAAAAACTATAGGCCTAAACTCTATAGCATCAAGGCAAGTTCTTATAGAGTACTTAGGAAAAGATTTTCCTATAGATGATTACAATACTATATTAAGGGAAAAAACTATGTATAAGATTACTCATGAAGAGATTAAAAAGAAAGACGGTCTTATGGAACTTTTAGACTATTTTGATAGAAAAAATAGTCTTAAGGCTGTTGCGACTTCTACCTCAAGATACAAAGCAGAAATACTATTAAAAAACTCACGACTTTGGAATAGATTTAATTATGTTATTTGTGGCGATGATGTTAAAAATGGTAAGCCAGCACCGGATATATACCTAAAGGTATGTGAGGATTTAAAGATTTCAACTAAAGATGCTATAGTTTTTGAGGATTCCTTAAATGGTCTTAAATCAGCTTATTCAGCAGGGATAAGATGTATACTTGTACCTGATAAAGTAGACATTCCTGAGGAGGCAAGGAAACTTGCATACAAAATATACAGTAGTCTATGTGAGGTTATACTCTAATAGGAATAAACCATTTTCAACAGCAAATATCACATTTTCTTAAAGATTCAAGGAAAGTAGGCGGAGCATAAGCTTTGCCTCTTCTAATCCTTGATCTTTTATTTTTAGATTATTCTTAATGCAAACGATTATTTGTAAATCTTTGTTTTTATATTTGTATTCAAAAATGATATATTAATTATGAAGTGATTTTATTCAATCATCCATAAAAGACTGGAGGCATTCTTATCTACATCTACAGCCTCCGGTCTTTTTGATGCTATAAAAGGAATGATAATAATGGAGATGCAAAATGTAAAAAGTACAGGCTTATCTCTTCTGAAAAAAGGAAAAAAGGGAATCATCCGTGCTATATTCAGTCGTCTGGGACTGATTCTTATCTTATTAGTGGTACAGCTTCTGTTCATGTTTAGTATTTTTCGCTGGTTTGAGGCTTTTCTGCCTCATATATTAGGAGGCTCGGTGCTCTTCTCCAGTGTAATGGTGCTGTATCTTTTGAACAGTCAAATCGATCCCACGGCAAAGATCACATGGCTCATAGTCATCATGCTAGTGCCTGTATTTGGTGCACTGCTTCTTTTGTATACAGAGAGTGATATAGGCCACAGAGCGCTGAAAGACCGCATCCATAAGTTGGTTTTGGAGACACAGAAGTGTATTCCCCAAAAAGACGAGGTGATGAAGGCCTTTTCAGAGAAGAATCCCGGGGCAGCATCACTAGCCCATTATATCCATCGTAGCGGCTGCTATCCAGTTTTTGATGAGACGGCAGTCACCTACTTTCCCATAGGGGAGGATATGTTTGATGAAGTGCTCAAGGAGTTGGAACAGGCAAAGGATTTTATCTTTCTAGAATTTTTTATTGTAGATGAAGGACTGATGTGGGGCAAAATCCTGGAGATCTTGGCACGGAAGGCAGCACAGGGGGTAGATGTACGAGTGATGTACGATGGCACCTGTGAGTTTTCCACACTGCCCCATGACTATCCCAAGAGACTGAAGGCTTTAGGAATCAAGTGCAAGATGTTTTCTCCTGTAACCCCTTTTGTTTCCACCCACTATAATTACCGAGATCACCGTAAAATACTTGTAATAGATGGACACACCGCTTTCAACGGTGGGGTGAACTTGGCAGACGAGTACATAAATAAAATCGTAAAATTTGGTCATTGGAAGGATACTGCCATTATGCTCAAGGGCGAGGCGGTCAGGAGCTTTACTCTGATGTTTTTGCAGATGTGGGGAATTGATGAAAAGAAGCAAGAATTCAATAAATTTCTGGACTACCCTACACTACCGCCACAAAGGACTAAAGGCTTTGTAATTCCCTATGGAGATTGCCCCCTTGACAGTGATAAAGTTGGTGAGCGAGTTTATATGGATATACTAAACCGTGCAAAGGACTATGTACATATCATGACTCCTTACCTCATTCTCGATGGCAAGATGGAAACTGCATTAAAATTTGCTGCGGAGCGTGGGGTAGAGATAGTCCTTATACTGCCAGGTATCCCAGATAAAATAGTGCCCTATGCACTAGCAAAGACTCATTATTCTTCACTGCTTGAATCGGGAGTGAAGATATATGAATATACACCGGGTTTTGTCCATGCCAAGGTATTTGTCAGTGACCACAGGGAGGCTGTAGTGGGTACCATCAATTTGGACTATCGCAGCCTATATCATCATTTTGAGTGTGCCACATATCTCTATGATGTAGATTGCATCCCGGAAATTGAGGCTGATTTTCAGTCTACATTGAAGAAGTGCCACCTTGTCACAAAAGAGATTCTCCAAAATGAGAAATGGACGCTTAAGCTCTTGGGGGTAGTGATGAAGGCAGTTGCACCTCTACTATGAGGAGAACTGGGAGCAAGATAGCTCCCCATAGTAATAAAGAAGTGAGATGAAGATAATAGATGTCGCCAAGAAAATATGAAATTGATATGTGTAACGGACCCTTGATGGGAAAAATACTTCTTTTTGTAGTTCCATTGATATGTTCGAGCCTTCTGCAGCTTTTGTTTAATGCAGCGGACATAGTTGTAGTAGGTAAATTTGAAGGAAGTGATGCCCTAGCTGCAGTGGGCTCAACAAGCTCCCTTATAAACCTCCTAGTAAATCTATTCATAGGGCTTTCCGTAGGTGCAAATGTAGTAGTGGCTAGGTATATAGGGGGAAAAAAGGATAGGGAAATAAGACACACAGTACATACATCAATAACCATTGCTATTGAAAGCGGGATAGTTGTTGGACTCCTAGGAATAATAATGGCAAAGAAATTTCTATTATGGATGGGGTCACCGGAGGATGTTATAAAGTTATCTGCACTTTATCTTAGGATATATTTTGTAGGAATGCCTGCAAGCCTAGTATATAATTTTGGTGCTGCAATTTTGAGGGCCAAAGGAGACACTAAAAGACCACTGTACTATTTATTTTTTTCAGGAATCATTAATGTTTTACTAAACTTATTTTTAGTTATTGTTTGCAAAATAGGAGTAGCAGGGGTAGCTATTGCCACTGTAGTATCTCAGGTGATATCTGCAACACTGATTATTATTTGTCTCTGTAATGAGGAAGGTCCAGTAA
>JAEXSY010000367.1 GCA_023440105.1 Bacillota bacterium | reverse complement strand
TGTCCCCCTTTGCAGGAGTTTGGGCTGACCGCTATAATCGAAAAATGCTAATTATTTTAGCAGATTCTTTGATAGCAATATCCACACTAATTCTCGCTATATTGTTTTTGATAGGATATGATTCTCTATGGCTTCTCTTTCTAGTATCAGCCGTACGTGCAATGGGATCAGGGATACAAATGCCAGCAGTAGGAGCAATTCTTCCGCAGCTTGTACCCGAAGATAAGCTTACCAAGGTGAATGCAACTAATAGTACTATTCAATCTATTGTTACCCTTATATCTCCCATGATTAGTGCAGCACTTTTGGCTAATTCTTCTATAGAAGCAATATTCTTCGTAGATGTTATTACAGCGGCTATTGCTGTTTGTATATTACTTTTCTTTCTCCGAGTATCTGCTCATAATAAGGCGTTAAAACAGGAGAACGTAGGTTATTTTAAAGATATGGCCTTAGGTATTAATTATATCAATAATCACAGTTTTCTTAGAACATATTTTCTCTTTTGTGCTTTTTTCTTTTTCATATTTGCGCCGGCAGCATTTTTAACCCCTCTTCAGGTTACCCGGAGCTTTGGAGATAATGTATGGTACCTCACTGCAATTGAAATTGCCTTTTCTGTAGGGCTGATATTAGGTGGGATTACTATGGTTTATTGGTCTGGCTTTAAAAATAAGATTTACACTATGGCATTATCTAATCTAATCATTGGTGTCCTTGTTTTTGGGCTTGGATTAGCTTCAGTTTTCTGGGTGTATTTGATTTTTATGGCTCTAATTGGTCTTATGATGCCAGTGTTCAATACACCAGCTACGGTATTATTACAGCAGAAGGTGGAGGAGGATTTCTTAGGAAGAGTATTTGGTGTTATGAGCATGATTATGAGCAGTATGATGCCCTTGGGAATGCTGGTATTCGGTCCTATAGCCGATTTTATTAATATAGAATGGCTTCTCATAGGAACAGGCTTTCTGACAGTAGTTCTGAGCTTGTTAATGTTTAAGAGTAAGGTATTAGTTAATGCTGGTAGGCCTATCGCTGAAGATGACCATCTCGTTTAGCTCAGGAGATATCTATGTACAATAAGTATTTAAAAATTTACTCAATAGGAGGATATATATGAGTGATAAAAAGGCCTTTCAATCTGTTGATGATTATATTAAAGAACAGCCTGATGGCACAAGGAAGGCATTACTAGATATTCGTAGGTTTATATACGAAGCTGTACCAGATGTTGTAGAGCTATTTAATTATAACATTCCAGCTTATGCCCTTGTAAAAGGTGGCAAGAGGGATAAGCAGATCATGATTGCAGGCTACAAAAATCATGTGGGCTTTTATCCAGATCCTACAACCATTGAGCATTTTACAGAAGAACTAACGGAATATAAAACTGCCAAGGGTTCAGTTCAGTTTCCTATCAATAAGCCCTTACCAAAGGATTTGATTATCAGGATGGTTAAATATAGGAAAAGCTTACTATGACATATAGTTTCTATGTTCCACAGGTTATAGAAGGTAATTTGGAGATGACTACAGAGGAGCTGATACCAGGATGATGCAGTGGTTTCCAACTTTGAAGCGATAGAATAAATAATTATGATATTTTACTTAGTGGACAAGCTAATTTGTCCACTTTATTTATGCCTTCGTGTTCAGTAGTATAGTTGTTTAAATATAAAAATAATTCTGTCATATGCGGAAAGTGACAAATTTAAATTACATTTTATTGAAAACGAGTTCAAAGTTAACTATTATAGAATTACAAGGCGAGGCTAGCCGGTCCATTATATTATTTTAAATGGAGGGATGATATGAATAGTAAAATGAAAACCAAATCAAGTATTCAAAGCTTAGGAAATTTTTTAAGTGGTATGATTATGCCAAATATAGGGGCTTTTATAGCCTGGGGCTTCCTCACTGCTTTATTCATTGACACAGGCTGGCTTCCTAATAAAGAATTAAGCTCTATGGTATCACCTATGCTTACTTATATAATCCCTGGCTTAATCGCTTATCAGGGTGGAAAGCTTGTAGGTGGAAATCGTGGTGCTGTTATGGGAATTATAGCAGCTACAGGTGTTATTGTTGGTTCTGATTATGTAATGTTTCTTGGGGCTATGATAATTGGTCCTTTAGCAGGATGGGTTATTAAGAAGTTTGATGAGGCAGTAGATGGCAAGGTTAAAGCTGGCTTTGAAATGCTGGTTAATAATTTTTCTATTGGAATATTAGGATTAATACTTGCAATTATTGGATATTATTTGGTAGGACCTTTTATGGGCGGAGTACTATCAGTTCTAAATAGTGGAGTACAGTTCATGGTGAAAAATGGAATACTCCCTCTGGTAGCTCTCTTCGTTGAGCCAGCAAAGGTATTGTTTTTAAATAATGCTATAAATCATGGTATCTTCACACCTTTAGGTGCTGATCAGGTTGCTGAGGCTGGAAAATCAATAATGTATTTAATTGAGACAAACCCTGGTCCTGGTTTAGGTGTTCTTCTTGCATACTGGATGTTTTCAAAGAACAAGGCAACAAAGGATTCTGCTCCTGGTGCAATAATTATTCATTTCCTGGGCGGTATTCATGAGATTTATTTCCCATACATTTTGATGAATCCTATTCTTTTACTTTCGACTATAGGTGGTTCCTTAGCTGCTCTAGTATATTACTCTGTATTAAATCTTGGCCTTGCAGGTCCAGCATCACCAGGAAGTATCTTTGCCTATCTAGCAATGGCTCCTAGAGGAGCTACCATAGGTGTGCTTTTTGGAGCAGTAATAGCAGCTGGTGTTTCCTTCCTTATTTCAATACCTCTTATTAAGAGAGCTAACAAAAAAGTCTCTAATCTAGAGGATGCTACAAAGAGGATGAAGGAAATGAAGGCTGAATCAAAAGGAATGGGACTAGCTCCTGTTAAAAAGATTATTTTTGCCTGTGATGCAGGGATGGGCTCCAGTGCTATGGGAGCAACGGTGCTCAAGAAAAAGCTCCAGGCAGCAGGTTTATCTGATATTGTAGTTGAACATGCTTCTGTATCTGATATTCCTCAGGATGCACAGCTTATTGTAGTCCATAAGGACTTAGCTGATAGAGCTGCAAAGTCAGCCCCTGCTGCAAGACTTGTGACTATTACTAACTTCATGGCAGCCCCTGAATATGATATGGTTGTAGATGACCTTAAGAAGGTATATAGCCAGAGTCATTAAAAATATTTATTACCAGAGTCACTGCAGGAAAGTGAATTAACAGTCTCAGTGGCTCTGGATAAAAATGGTAGTGTAAAGTGAGTTATGAAAACTCAGAGTCTAAAAATAGACTCAATTAGAACCTTTAAAACTGTAGATA
>JAEXSY010000351.1 GCA_023440105.1 Bacillota bacterium | reverse complement strand
GGATATAACATTAAGGGAGAACCTGCAAACCTTACAGATATAGAAAAGGTGGTAGAAGCTCTTGGAGTAAAAAATGTCAAGGTAATAAATCCTTTGAATCTAAAAGAAGTAAGAGAGGCAATAAATTGGGGATTAAGCTTTGATACTCCTGCTGTTCTTATAACAAGATGGCCTTGTGTATTAAAGAAGCTGTCCATTCAGGATAAGGAGGAGTTTGGTAGCTATAAATCTATAAATCAAGTAGATGAAGATAAATGCATAGGCTGTAAGGCCTGCTTAAAAACTGGTTGTCCTGCACTTTCCTACAATAAAACTAACAAGAAAGTTACCATAGATAGAACTCAGTGCGTAGCTTGTGATATATGTTCTCAGGTTTGTCCTAAAAAAGCCATAGGAAGGGAGGCTAGATAAGGATGTCAGAGGTAAAAAATATTTTATTATGTGGAGTTGGTGGTCAAGGAACTATACTAGCTAGTAAGATTCTTTCTTATGCCTTAATGGAGGCTGGCTATGATGTTAAGATGTCAGAAATTCATGGAATGTCACAAAGAGGTGGCAGCGTTACTACTCAGGTTAGATATGGTAAAAAGGTTTATTCTCCGATAATTGGCAAAGGCTCCGTTGATATTCTTGTTTCTTTTGAGGCTATGGAGGCTTTAAGATGCTTAGGAGAACTGAATCCTATGGGTAAGGTAGTTGTTAATGATTATAAAATGGAAACAGCAACTACTATTACAGGACAAGAGGATTATCCAGAGGATGTAATAGAACGAGTGTCAGCCATAGCAGATACAAAGGTTCTTGATGCCGCAAAGCTTGCTGCAGAACTGGGGAATCCAAAGGTAATGAATATTATTCTTTTAGGTGCCTTAATTAAGCTAATGAATCTTGAGGAGCTTAATTGGGATGAGGCTATTTCAAAGTCAGTAAAGCCAGCCTTTATAGAGATCAATAAAAAGGCCATAGAGGTAGGTATGAAGGCCGTTTCCTAAGGCTAGAAGGAGGATAATATTATGATATATAAGAGCTTTGAGGAGCTTATAAATAAGATTAAAGGTGGAGAAAAGAAGAAAATTGTAGCTGTGGTGGCGGCGCAGGATCATCATGCCTTAGAGGCTGTGTTTGAGGCCAAGAGAGAGGGGATTGCAGAGCCTATCCTAATAGGAGATAAATCAAAGATATTATCCATTATAGAGGAACTTAAAGAGGTTCTTCCAGAGGATAGAATTCTTGATGCAAAAGATGATAGTGCTTCGGCTAGAATGGCTGTGGAGCTTGTGTTGCAGGGAAAAGCAGACTTTATAATGAAGGGGAAAATTCAAACTGCTGATCTTTTGAGAGAGGTAGTAAAAAAGGAAGGCGGTCTTAGAACAGGCAGAGTTATGTCAATGCTAGTAATTCATGAGCTTCCTAATTACCATAAGCTCTTAGCTATGAGTGATGGTGGTATGATGATGTATCCTTCATTAGAAGAAAAACAGCAAATCATTGAAAATGCAGTGGAGAGGATGATTACCATGGGTTTTGACAAGCCTAAGGTAGCTGTGCTGGCTGCTGTGGAAAATGTTAATCCTAAGATGCCTGAGACTCTTGATGCAAAAGAGTTGAAAGAGAGAAATAGAAAAGGAATTATAAAGGACTGTTATATTGAAGGACCAATTTCCTATGACGTAGCTATGAGTAAGGAGGCTGCAGATATTAAGGGGTATGAGAGCTCTCTTTCTGGAGATCCAGATCTTTTAATAGTTCCTAACATTACTGCTGGCAATATTCTTGGAAAGGCCTTAATATATACAGCTGGAGCGAAGATTGCAGGAACAATAATTGGAGCTAGGGTACCAATAGTATTGACCTCTAGAGGTTCATCAGCTGAGGAAAAATATCTTTCTATAGTTATATCAGCTGCAGCTTGCTTATAGTAGGTTTGATAAATATTCAATTGAAGAAAGGAGAAAAAAATGTTAATTGATAAGGAAAAATGTGTTAATTGTGGACTTTGTATTAGCCGATGTCCTTTGAGTGCTATAAAAAAAGATGAAAGTGGACAAGTGGATATTAATTGGGATGAATGTGTTGAGTGCAATATCTGTCTTATTTCAAATGTATGTAAGAGAGGGGCTATATACCAACAGGAGCTAGTTTGGCCTAGAATAGCCCGTCACTGGATGAGCTGTGTTCAAGCAGTTTATATAGGAGGAGACGGTCCAGGCCGTGGCACATGTGAGGCCAAAACAAATGATGTCACTGGAAGATATAAAGAAGGTACTACTGGAATCGCTATGGAGTTCGGACGTCCTAACATTGGTGTCTATATTTATGATATAGAAAAGGCTGCACAAAGATTAAGCAAGTTAGGATATATTGAATATGAGCCAGTTAATCCTGTTACTATGATGATGTCAGACCCTAAGACAGGTACTTTTAAGGATGAGCTTTTAAGAGAAAGAATACTTTCAGGAATCCTTGAATTTACTGTACCTACAGAAAAGCTAGAGGAAACCTTAGAGTGCATTAAGGAGATTTCTAAGGATATTCATACAGTATTTAGCCTAGATCTCTTTGGAAAGCTCACTAAGGATGGAGTAATTCCACATCTAGAGATATGCAATAAGATGGGTATAGAGGTATACCCCAATGGTAAAAATAATGTAGGCTTGGGTAAGCCTTACATTGAGTAGGAATAGGAGGGAATATAATGACACATTCATTACATAGACTAGGTAAGCCTCAAGAGCTGAAGGAGGACTGGGTAGTTATTTGTATCAGCGCTGCAGGCATAAACAATGTTGGAGCTGGAGTAAAGATAAAAAGATTCTTGGAGCTTTGTGCAGAAAACAATGCATCATCCATGGGATCCAATTTATCCAGTGAATATTTAGAGGAAAGCCGTGAAAAATTTATAAATCTTCATTGTGATGATAATACTATGGCAGGGCAGGTAACCTTTAGCAATGAAAAAGATGTGGCCAACCTTTTGAAACAGCTAAAGAAGGAGGATTTAGGAATTTCTGTTGTAGTATCAGGCCTTATTGATGAGGTAGATCATATTTGTAAGTGTACTGGTAATCATCACCATACAGTTACTAATTCATTAGGAATATGGGGGAGAACAGATCTTCTTCCACCACCAGAAATATTAGCCATAACAACTATGTGTGGTCATGGAATGATATCTGCTAATCATGTTTATTTTCTTTTAGATAGAATTAAGAAGGGTTTAATTACTCCTGAAAAAGCAAGCCTTGATATGGCCAAGGATTGCGTTTGTGGTATTTTTAACCCAGTGAGGTGCACAAAGCTTCTTAAAGCAATGATTGAGGTGGATGCAGAGGATTAAACTAATACTCTTTAATTAAATTAGCAATTTATTTAAGCTTCTAAGTAAATTTAGAAGCTTAAGTTTTACTAGGAGGTTTATAAAGATGAAAAAGATATTAGTTATTAACCCAGGCTCTACTTCAACGAAAATTGCGTTATATAGAGATAATGAAGAATCATGGATGGAGAGTATAGAACACAGCAGTGAGGAGTTAAAAGAATATAAAACTATTTACGATCAGGTAGATATGAGGTATGAACTGGTAATTAAAATAATGAAAGAGCGAGGAGAGGATGTAGAGTCTCTTTCTGGTATAGTTGCCAGAGGAGGTCTTCTGCCTCCAGTTGCTGCTGGCGCCTATGAAGTTAATGAACACATGCTGGAGGTTTTAAAGAATAGGCCTATAAATCATCATGCTTCAAATCTGGGAGCAGCTATAGCCTATAAGATAGGAACTCCACTAGGAATCAAATCATATATTTACGACCCTGTAACTGTAGACGAGATGATAGATATTGTTAGAATTACTGGTATTAAAGAGATTAAGCGTCATGGGCAGGGACATAACTTAAATATGAGAGCAGCAGCACTAAGGTTTTGTGAGGAAAATAAAGCTTTTGATTATAGAAAGGCCAATATAATTGTAGCTCATCTTGGTGGTGGCATTACCCTTAGCCTCCATAGCCAAGGCAGAATAATAGATATGGTTTCTGATGATGAGGGAGCCTTTAGTCCAGAAAGAGCTGGAGCCTTACCTACCTTTAAGATAGTTAAGTACATATTTGACAATAAATTAGATTATATAAGTACTATGAAGGTACTTCAAAGGCAAGGAGGCCTGATGTCATATTTTGGTGTTTCAGATTCTAGAATTATTGAAGAAAGAGTAAAGAAAGGAGATCAGGAGGCCAAGCTAATTTATGATGCCATGGCTCTAAGTGTTGCTAAGGCTATAGGTAAGCTAGCTGTAGTAGTAAACGGAAAGATAGACGGCATAGTTTTAACTGGTGGTATTGCCTATTCAGGATATTTTACCGATAAAATAACACAAAGGGTTCAGTTTATAGCACCAGTTACTGTTATTCCAGGAGAAAATGAGATGGAAGCCTTAGCTAGGGGAGTGCTTAGGGTCTTAAATGGTGAAGAAACTGCTAAGATTTATACGGAGAACTGTTAAATATATGTAATAGCTTCTCATCGTGAAGTAGGAATAACTATGTCTACATAAAGAAATGATAACGTGTTGGCTGTAAAGGAACTGGCCAAGCTTGTTACATCGTTTGATAAATAAAGAGATATATTTATATAAGTATATTTTAATAAAAAGTTTGGAGGATAAAGTATGCACACACAAATATTTAATGGGACTGCTGCACAGGAAAAAGAACTCATGGATGTTATTGCTGAGTACAAAAATGAGCAGGGCGCATTGATGCCTATAATGCAGAGAGCACAAGATATCTATGGATATCTTCCTATCGAGGTTCAAGAGATTATTGCGGATAATCTTCATATTCCTCTTTCACAGGTATATGGGGTTGCAACTTTCTATTCTCAATTTGCTCTTAAGCCAAAGGGTAAGTATAAAATAGGAGTTTGTATGGGGACAGCCTGTTATGTTAAGGGCTCTGCTAAGGTTTTAGAAAAAATACAGGAAACCCTAGGCATCGGAATGAAGGAGACTACAGAGGATGGTTTATTCTCAATTGAGGACACAAGATGCCTCGGCTGCTGTGGCTTAGCACCGGTTATGATGATTAATGATGATGTATATGGGATGGTTACTCCAGAACAGATTGATGGCATTTTAGATAAGTATAGAAAGAACTCTCAGAAATAAAGATACGGAATTTACATAAGACCATTTGAG
>JAEXSY010000033.1 GCA_023440105.1 Bacillota bacterium | reverse complement strand
ATGCTTTACTTTTTTATCTTGAGTCATTTTATTCCTCCGTCTCTATTTCGTTTCGTCTAGGTATAATCATATAACTTAATACTGGATTTGTATAATACATAGATTTTATTAAACCGATAGGTAATTGCCTATCACAATTAAAGAGCTTACTAGTATAATCAAAAGCTTATACCCAGAAACACTAACTTAAAATGGGAAATAGACCATTATAAAAAAAACTACAAGGTATGGCTCCGCTTAATATCGAAACCATACCTTGCTAGGATAAATTTTTATTTTTTTGTTTGTCTACTTGACAGGAAACAATTCATTCGTTGGCGATAAGCCCCTTTTCTTTTCTAGTTTCTCACAAAAACTATATTGCCAAAGCAAACTTTTTAATTACGTGAGCGACTCCATCTTCTTCATTGTTCTTTGTGATATAATCAGCAATTTCTTTAACTTCTTCAAATGCATTTCCCATAGCCACGCCTAAGCCTGCATATTTAATCATGTGAAGATCATTTCCCGCGTCACCAATACATATAACCTCTTCCTGATTAATATCTAGAAAATCAGCAAGAGCCTTAACTCCTGTTCCCTTATTGCTCTTCTTGCTTAAAAATTCTAAGAAATAAGGGGCACTTCTAAGGACTGTATAGTCCTCATAAACTTCTTTAGGTAGCTTATCTATAGCCTCATCTAATATCCAAGGCTCATCTATCATCATAACCTTCATTATATCTTCCTGATCCTCTGTGTTCTCCACAGGAATTACTCTTATAGGTATTTTATTGATAGCCCCTTCCACCTCTGTATACTTGCTCATTTTAGGAGTTATGCAGCCCGCTTTAGAAAAAGCATGGATATTTACTCCTACCTTCTTACTTATATCATATAATCTCTTATAATCTTTACCTTTAATTGTGTTCCTTGCAACTATCTCCTCAGTAAATGTATTCTGAACTAAGGCTCCATTAAAAGTCAGCACAAAATCCTCCCTGCTTATTAAACCAAGCTCTTTCAGATAGGAGTTAACTCCTTCTATTGGTCTGCCTGTAGCGAGGACAATCTTTATCCCTTTTTTTCGAGCCATATTAATTGCATTAACTGTTTCCTTTGAAACTGTCTTGTCTTCTCTAAGCAGAGTTCCATCCATATCAATAGCTATTAATTTATACATGAATTCCCTCCTATATTATAATCATATTGATTATATCACTAAAACAATTTATGTATTTAATTGGAAGAGGTCTGTTGGGTGCTTTTCAACACTTTATATCGATTTCATCTTTAAATTATAAATTAATTCTTTCTTTTACACCTTTTATTTACTTCATTAATATTTCCTTTGAAATATAAGACATAAATTGTTATAATGTCTATGTTTAATTGATAATTCGAAATGGCTTATATAAAAATAAATGATTATTCTATATATCCTAGAAAGGAGAATAATGTGTCAGAGCTTATAAATGAAATTGAAAAAAGAAGAACCTTTGCGATAATCTCTCACCCTGATGCAGGTAAAACTACCCTGACAGAAAAGCTTTTGCTATATGGAGGTGCTATCAGACTAGCCGGCTCTGTTAAAGCAAGAAAGGCTTCAAGACATGCCACCTCAGACTGGATGGAAATCGAAAAGCAGAGAGGAATATCTGTTACCTCATCAGTAATGCAGTTTAATTACAACAATTACTGCATCAATATACTGGATACCCCGGGACATCAGGACTTTAGTGAGGATACCTATAGAACTCTCATGGCTGCTGATAGTGCAGTGATGGTAATTGATGGAGCAAAGGGTGTTGAGGAACAAACAAAGAAGCTGTTCCATGTATGTTCCTTAAGAGGTATACCTATATTTACCTTCATAAATAAAATGGATAGAGAACCTCAAGATCCTTTTGCCCTTTTGGAGGATATAGAAAGAGAGCTTGGAATAAAATCCTATCCCATGAACTGGCCTATAGGCTCTGGAGCGGATTTCAGAGGAGTCTTTGACCGTAAGGATAACACTGTTCAGCTCTTTGACGGAGGAAATCACGGACAGAATACCGTTGAATCTCTTAAAGGAGATGTGACTGATCCAATATTTAATGATCTATTAGGAGCTCCTCTCCATGATAAGCTTGCAGAGGATATTGAGCTTTTAGACATCGCTGGAGATGATTTTAGTCTAGAAAAAGTAAGAAAAGGAGAACTTACTCCAGTATTCTTTGGCTCTGCCTTAACTAACTTTGGTGTTGAACCTTTCCTTCAATATTTCCTATCCATGACAACTCCTCCTATGTCTAGAGAAGGAAGTGCCGGCGAGGTTGATCCCTTTAGCGAAGATTTTTCGGCCTTTGTCTTCAAGATTCAAGCTAATATGAATCCTGCACACAGAGATAGAATTGCCTTTATGAGGATAGTATCAGGAAAGTTCTCAAAGGGTATGGAGGTATTTCATGCACAAGGAAAAAATAAGATAAAACTATCTCAGCCTCAGCAATTCTTGGCTCAGGATAGAGAAATCGTTGATGAAGCCTATGCCGGTGATATCATCGGAGTTTTTGATCCAGGCATATTTAGCATTGGAGATACCTTATGCTCACCGTCTAACAAATTTACCTTTGAAGGAATACCAACCTTCGCTCCAGAATTTTTTGCAAGGGTGAGACCAATGGATACCATGAAAAGAAAGCAGTTTGTCAAAGGAATCACTCAAATTGCACAAGAAGGTGCTATCCAGGTCTTCCGTGAGCTTTTTGTAGGCATGGAGGAAATAATAGTAGGTGTTGTAGGTGTTCTTCAATTTGAAGTACTAGAATCTAGATTAAAGCATGAGTATGGCGTGGATATCAAAATGGATAGATTAGCCTATAGACATGTAAGGTGGATTGAAAATGAGGATATAGATATGGATTCTCTTAACCTTACCTCTGATACTAAAAAGGTTAAAGACTTCAAGGAAAGAAATCTATTAATATTCCAGAATGATTGGGGTATAAGCTGGGCCCTAGAGCGAAATAAAGGTCTTGTTCTTTCTGATATAGGCAAGGCACAGGAATAAAATATTAACACTTTTATACCTTTCTCCATATTATACATTGTGATAAATATTGGAGAAAGGTATTTTTATGTATAACCAGTACTTTCAAGATAATGAAGTAATTGATGAAAGAGGAGAATTCGAGGTAGAGATAGCTTTTGTACCTAATAC
>JAEXSY010000032.1 GCA_023440105.1 Bacillota bacterium | reverse complement strand
TGGTTATACCTCTCAGCATGCAGTTCAGGATAATAATGTATAGCTTTATGGCAGGACTAATGACGGGTTTTATTTTTGATATATATAGAATTATTAGGGGCAGAAAGGTGATTAAATACATAGTATTTATTGAGGACTTACTCTTTTGGATATTATGCAGTTTAGTTATTTTTGTGTTTTTATTGTATACTCAGTTTGCTGTGCTGTCAGTGTATGTATATATATATATCATTTTTGGGATAATATTTTATCTCTGGTTTTTTAGTAAGTATTTTCTAAAGGCAGAGAAGAAAATAATAGATTTTGTATGGAAATTTTTGAGAGTGTTTATTAAGTTTTTTGCTTATCCTTTTAAAATATTATTTTACAGGCAAAAAAAAACTGACTAGTTATATAAAATATTTAGTATATTTACCTATCTATTCAAAAAAATATAATATTTATTTCTGTCAGTAATGCAAATAAAACTTGAATTAAGAGCTGATTCATCATACAATAAACTTGAAATAAATTATATTTCTAACTTAGGAAGTGATGAGCATGAAAAAAAATAAAACAATTAAAAATGTAATTATAGGCTTCATGCTTGTAGTACTGGCTTATAACGTTATTAATCAGCAAATAGCCATGAAGAGAATTAAGAATGAGTTTAGTCAGAAGCAAGAAGAACTCAAGCTATTGACGATGGAAAACGAAAGGCTTAAAGAACAGGTTGAAGCTTCAGAAACCGATCCTTTATACATGGAAAGATTAGCTAGAGAAAAGTTTGGTTATGTTTTGCCAGGTGAAACTACAATAGTGGATTCTGAATCTGATTCCCAGTAGAAATATATCTATTTGTGTGGCACTTATTAGCCTCAGCAATTTTAATTTTTATTTATATATACCGTTTGTAAAGGTCAGATATATATAAATAATTTTATCATTATATAACATAATTTATTTAAAATTTTTAAGGAGGAATCTTTTTAACATGACCTTAGTGGCAGGAAACATTTTAGAAGGAACAGTAGTAAACATTACTAATTTTGGTGCGTTTGTAGAAGTGGAGGGCAAAACAGGACTAGTCCATATTTCTGAGGTAGCAGATTCATTTGTAAAAGATATAAGACAGCATCTGAAGGAACAGGATAAGGTCAAGGTAAAAGTAATATCCATAGATGACAATGGAAAAATAAGTCTTTCGATTAAACAGGCCAATATTAAGAAAAAGTCTGTAAAGCCTGCTGAATTTGATTGGAATAATGAAAAGAAAAATAATAATGCAAATAATTTTGAGGATATTATGTCCAAGTTCTTAAAGGACAGTGAAGAGAGACTTCAAGACGTTAAGAAGAACCAGGATTTAAAAGGTGGAAAAGGCTATAGCAAAAGGAATTTTGGTTAATTAATAGAAATTTTAGTCAATTTATTATTAAGACCTAAAGCCTCTTATAAAATATAAGAGGCTTTATATTATATCCTAGTCCTAGAATGCATATAGCGTAGTATTAGGTTGTATATTAGTTTTACATTATTGATTGGCAACATATGGATGAAAAATATTTGCGATAAAGTTGTTGACAGTATACTAAACATGTTTTATAATAAAACTTGTCGCTGGTCAGGTGACATGCTGAAGTGGCGGAACAGGCAGACGCACAGGACTTAAAATCCTGCGGTGGTTAAACACCGTACCGGTTCGATTCCGGTCTTCAGCACCAATGATATCGCGGGGTAGAGCAGCTGGTAGCTCGTCGGGCTCATAACCCGGAGGTCGGAGGTTCAAGTCCTTCCCCCGCAACCATTTTTTTAGAACTTTTTATAAAAAAGCTCACTATTTAATATGGCGGAATAGCTCAGCTGGCTAGAGCATTCGGTTCATACCCGAAGGGTCGTAGGTTCAAGTCCTATTTCCGCTACCATGTAAGGATCTTCTTTAAAAGAAGGTCCTTTTATTTTTCACTTATAGCCTTCATAACAGCTTCTAGCACCCTAAACAATATAATTTGTAATATTACGGGGAGTAATAAAAGTATTACAAATTCTTATCTACTAAATATAAAATATTATCCTTAATACCGACAGAATAAAGTTATTCACAAAATATATAATTTTATCCACAATTTACCAGTTAACCTTTATTTTAAAGGATATAAGCTTGTGGATATATTCTTTACTATAAAATGTCATGGAAGTTCTATTGGCAAAATATATGACAGTAGAACACGTTAGATAGTAAATTAGAGAAAATACTGTCCAAAGAAAAATAAATTATCCACACTGAATTTACATATATTACCAAATAAAATTGCTATAATTTATATAGTTTAAATGATAGATAAGCAGGGGGTAGTTTGATGCAATATGGGGTGGAATGCAGTACTTATAAAAGGATTCAGAAGGAGAAGAAGAAAGGGGAGCAAAGTAGTAAGTTTAATGACTATGGGGTGATTGGATACGTTATCCTTATGATTTTAATAAGCAGGGTTAGCTTGATTAATGAAGGCTCGCCATTTGGACTTGCACTGCTTATGGCATTAGCTCTCTATAAGGATAATAAAACAGTAATTTTAGCTACTGCAGGAGGTATGGTAGGCTACATAACTATGCTGAGTTCTAATCAGGGAGTAAGCTTATACTTAATATATACCTTATCCATAGGAGCTGCACATTTTATTATTAAGAGTTTTAATAGAAGGGCTAAGTTTATTTTTCTATTTGCCCTGCTCCTCATGGAAGGAGTGCTGTTTAATGTATTATTAAACGGGTATTCCTATACTGTTAGTTTAACTGACGGTTTTCTTAATGTTATTGTCATACTACCTATATTATATATATTTAAGTATGGAATAAATTGCTTTGAGGAGCTTAACACTAATCATCTTTTTAATAATGAAGAGATAATAAGCATGGCAATAATTATTGCAATAGCAGTTTCTGGCCTTGGTGGATTTTCTATCTTTAATATAAGCATACGAAATGTTATAGCTCTTACCCTAGTAGTCTTTATAGCTTATGTCAATGGAAGCTCCGTGGGAGCAGCAATTGGAATTGCTGCAGGGCTTATTATGGGGATTTCAGATAATAATATTTATATTTATATAGGAGTCCTGGGGTCCTGTGGATTTATTACGGGACTGTTTAGAGAACCAGGAAAGCTTATGGCTATAATATCCTATCTTATATCCTTTAGCCTTCTAAGGTTTTATAGAGGGGGTAACAATGAATTTGTTCTTATGGAAGCTTTGATTTCAGCAGGAATACTTATTATAATTCCTAAAAAATTCTATAGAGCAATGACTTTCGAGCTGGATTTTGAAAAAAAGCAGCAGCTTATTAATGATAATCATCTGGCAAAGGTTAAGGAGATATTTACCTTGAGGCTTAAAGGGTTTAATGACATTTTAAGCTCTATGGCAGGGATATTAAATGGTTTTATGGACAATGAAAAGCTTTTATTAAAGGGTAAGAGCAGTGGACTTGTGGAGAATTTAGCAGATAGAGTGTGTGGAACCTGTGATATGAGGCATTTATGCTGGAAAAGGGAATTGCACCTCACCTACGCTGCCTTTTCAGAGCTTATTGAGAATTATTATAATAAAAATCCGGAGGTACCTAAGGAAATAGAAAGAAAGTGTATAAAGAAGAGTACACTATGCAGAGAGGCAGAAAGCATAGTTAATAGTTATATCGTTAATGAAATGTGGAAGAGTAGACTCGCAGAAGGAAGAAAAATACTTGCAGGGCAGATAAATGGTATGTCAGGAACCATAGGTGAAATTGTTCATGATTTTGATAGGGAGGTAGTATTTAATCATGAGGTTGAAAAATCATTGATTAAAGCCCTTGCCCGAAGTGGTGTAAAGTATTATGATATATTCTGTTTTTCTGATAAGAATGGAAGATTGAACATCAAACTCTCTATGGAGGAATGTGAGGGTGCTCAGCTTTGTGTAAAAAAGATTCTTCCTATAATTAATCAGTGTACCAATAAGACCATGTGCCTGGGGGAAGAAGGCTGTTCTATCCATGGAAGCAGCAAAAGG
>JAEXSY010000313.1 GCA_023440105.1 Bacillota bacterium | reverse complement strand
ATAATAAACTGGTTCGACTTTGATATCTGGCTATATATTTTAAGTAGAAATATTGATTTTAATGATGCCTATAAACTTGGCTATTCAAGAGTAGGTTGTTGGTGTTGCCCTAATAATACAAAATGGGCACAATATCTGTCAGCTATATATATGCCTGAACTAAGTGACCATTGGAGAAATCAGCTAATAGAATTTGCTAAGAAAATTGGAAAGCCTGATGCGGAGAATTATGTAGATGAAGGTGGATGGAAGGCTAGACAAGGGGGAAATGGACTTGAGATTAGTAAGAATATTTATATAGAGTTTAAGCCTTGTGCTACTTCAAACCAATCCTATAACTACGAATTAAATAAGGATATAAACGAAGACCTATATGAGTTATTTAAACCCTTTGGATGGATAAATAAAGAAATGGGTAATGAAAGATTAGGACAAATTTATATAGTTGATAGGAAGAATAATCCACAGCTTATTCTAGAAGGTAGAATAGGACAAAAAAATCTTAAAGTCACAATAATTAATTCTAAGTTAGCAAGGGCAAAGAGCTTAAAGGAAGCAAAGCAAAAGGTTGACTGCCAGATTACAAAATATCAGATGTGTTTAGGATGCATAGCCTGTGAGAGTATATGCAAGCATGATGCGATAACTGTAAAGGTCAAAGCCCATATAAATGAATATAAAACAAGCCCATTGGGAGATTCATATAGAATTGATAATGAAAAATGTATTAGATGCGGAGAATGTATAAACCATTTTGATGGTGGATGCTATATGCGTAAAGTTGTTATAACTAAAAGAGGTGAGTAACTTGGTAAGTAAGATTAGGTTAAAGGGACATGAAAGCTTTGTTCTTAGAGAAGGCTGGGTTAGAAAAGGACTAGCAGCTATTAAGGAGTTTAATAGTGATGATATATATGAAGAGAAAAGCGAAAACTATGGGAAGGATGTTTTTTCTAGAGTAGACGCCACTGATATACTAGGTGTAGGAACCAATATGGTTAAATCAATAAAATACTGGCTTCAAGCAACTGGCTTAATTGAAACAATAAATATTAAAAATAAGAGATTTCAAGCACTAACAAAGGATTTTGGAGAAGTTATCAATGGTGTGGATCCATACATAGAGGAGATTTCTACACTATGGTTGTTGCATTATAAATTAGCAACGAATAGGGACGTTGCAACTTCCTGGTATTTGTTTTTTAATCAATTAAAGTTAAAGGAATTCACAAAGGATGAATTGTTTAATGGTCTACAGCTATTAATTGAAAAAATTAATCCAGAGCTCAATTATTCTAAGCCATCTTTACAAGATGATTGCAACTGTATAGTTAGAACTTATACAAACATAGATATGAGGAATAGTAACCCTGAGGATAACCTGCTTTGCCCTTTTTCTGATTTGAATTTAATTAAGAAGAAAAAAGGAAAGAAAGAAGTGTTTATTAAAGTTATACCTGATTTAAGGACTTTAAGTAAGTTAGTTATTTTATACGTAATAATTGATAATTTAGGAGATAAAAGCTCCACTAGTATTGATGCATTAATTGAAGATGATTGTAATATTGGTAAAGTATTTAATTTAGATAGAATGAGAATAAATGATTACTTAAATGCTCTTCAAAAGGATGGTTACATAACAATTAATAGAACAGCTGGATTAGATACAATTTATATAAATAATAAAATTGACAGAGTTAAATTACTTGAAAGCATTTATGCATATTAAGGAGCGAAAAACACAATGAATTATTCTGATTTTATTAGCGTAGATAAAGGGTTTCAGTACTCTATTAATTTGGCCTTTGATTTGTATAAACAAGATAAAGTTAAAGGTTATATACCTACAAGTACTTCAATAGAGTTAATGGAGGGATATCTTAAAGAAATATATAGTCCTTCTAATGATAAAGCTACAGTTTTAATTGGCCCTTATGGAAAAGGTAAAAGTCATTTAATGCTTGTTATTATGTCTATCTTATCTTCATTAAATGAAGATGACAGTAATCTCATAGCAGAAAGAATTAGACGTATAAATTTTAAGGCTGGAGAGCTATGCAGCAAGGTTATAGAAGAAAAGATTAAATTTTTGCCTATAATAATTAATGGGAATTTAAACTCCTTAGAACAGGCCTTTTTATTAGCTCTTAGTGAGGCATTAAAGGCACATGGTTTAGAAGATTTATTACCCGATACTTATTTTGATTCTATTATTAGATTAATTGATGAATGGGAAAAAAATTTAAAGGACTTATACGAGATTTTTAACAATGAATTGAGTAAAAATGGGTATTCTATTAAAAGATTAAAGCAGGAGCTTAAAGAATATAATAAATTAGCCTATGAGCTGTTCACTCAAATTTATAAGACAATGTGCTCCGGATTAGAATATAATCCTTTCATAAATTCTGATGTAATAAAGCTTTTTGATAATATTAATTATAAGCTAGTTACAGAGCATGGTTATAAGGGAATCTTTGTTGTATTTGATGAATTTAGCAAATTTCTAGAAAGTAGCAATAGTAGTAATAGTTTTAAGGATCTGAAGCTTCTTCAGGATTTTGCGGAACTAGCTAACAGGAGTACAAGCAATCAGCAACTATTTCTTACATGTATAACACATAAATCTATCAATGAATATATAAGGCAAATGCCAAAGAATATGATAAATGCCTGGAGAGCTATAGAGGGTAGATTCAAAGAAATATATTATACCAGTAATCTTACCCAAAATTATGAGCTTATTGCTAATGCAATAATTAAGGATACCAAGAAATTTGATAATTACTTGAGTAAAAATGAGAATGGTTTTAATGAAAAGATTAAACAATATTATGGAATATTTAAAAGCCTATATACACAAGAAGAATATATAAGAATAATAGGAGAAAAGTGTTTTCCATTAAATCCAATTTCTGTTTTTATACTTCCTCAAATTAGTGAAAAAGTGGCTCAAAACGAAAGGACTTTATTTACTTACTTATCAAAGAACGAAAAGAATACCTTGGCTGGATTTATTGATAATAATAAAGGTGCCTTAGAATGGTTAAATGTTGAGTCAATTTATGATTATTTTGAAGATCTGTTTAAAAAGGAATTGTTCAATGAAAATATATATAGCTTATGGAAAAAAGGAGACGCTATAATTCGAGCTTGTAATAATGCTGATGAAATTTCTATTATAAAAGCATTGGTTTTATTTAATATTATAGAAGATGTTGATAATCTTCCATCAACTGACGAGAATATTAGATTGTCTTTAGATATGAATGATCAAGTCTTTAATAATGCAATAGAAAGCTTAATTACAGAAAGATATATATATATAAATAGAAACTCAGGAATTATAGATTTTACTCTTTGTTCAGATAAAGAGGTCTTTGATAAGATAGAAACAATTAAAAATTCCAAGGTTAGAAACTATAATATAGGCGATGAAATAAGCAATATCAAAAACCCCCAATTTGTAGTTCCAAAAAGATATAATGATGAATACAAAATGGTTAGATTTTTCCCAATGGTATTTTTGACCTCGGAGGTATTAAAAACTTATCACGATGTTGATGCACTTATTGATAAATATCATGGAGATGGAATAATAATTAACCTTATTTATTTCGATGGTTCTGAAATTGAGGAATGCATAGAACATGTTAAATTAATTAATGATATAAGGATTATTTTAAATATACCTGCAAAAACCTTCGATAAGGAAGAGGCTATAAAAGAATATATTGCGTTAAATCTTCTAAAAGAGGATAAGGAGTTCTTAGCTGATTATAAGCTTAGCGAGCAGTTAATTGAGATTATGCAGGAAGAAATCATTGATGAAATAAGTGAATATACAGATAAGTACTATGTTCTTAATATAAATGAAGCTAGAATTTTCCATGATGGAAATATAGCTTCGATTAAGAAAAGGGCAGATTTGAATCAGCTTGTATCAAAGATTTGCAAAGAATATTATTCTCTTACACCTATAATTAATAATGAGATGATAAATAAAGATAATATAACTAAGCCCATTATGAGTGCTAGAAAAAAGATTATTGAATATCTTCTTAATTCGGAGCAATTGGACAAGGATACAATGAGCGAAGGGAAGGGGCCTGAGGCGACTATATATAGAGCATTGATTGTAAATAAAGGCCTAGAGGGAATAGAGGATAATTGGGATAGTAAATTAAAAAGAGTAATTGATGAAATAAAAGGCTTTATTATTAATTCTCAATCTAATAGAAGATGTTTTAATGAGCTTTATAGCATTTTACAGGGAAAAGATTTTGGGATAAGACGAGGAATTATACCAGTTTATTTATCTTACGTGTTTAGAAATTTTAAGAATGATTTGGTTATTTCTGTTGGAGAAAGAAATTATACTGAAATACCTTTAAGTTCTGAGGTTCTTAATAATATTAATGAAAATCCAAAGGATTACTTTGTTTATATTGACAGTGATACAAAAGATAAGGATAGCTACGTAACCTCTTTAAAAAACTTATTTACTGGCTACATAGATGAAAAAGCTTATTGGGAAAATAAATTCTATGCTATATGCAATGGTATGCAGAGATATGTACAAAGTTTAAGCCAATATAGTAAGACTCATAGGAGAAATCTAGAAGGAAGTGAATTAAGCAAAGGATTGCAAAAATTCAGAGCTGAAGCAGTAAAGTATGACCTTAATCCTAGAGATTTTATTTTTAAAAAGCTATTAAAGCTTACTGGAACTAATAATTATCAAGAGTGTATTAATGAGATATCTACAATTAAGGGTTATCTAGATGAGTCTTTATCAGCACTAAAGAATTATATTGTTGATGAAACTATGAATATAGTCAATTCTAGTTATAATGGCTCTTTAATTCAAGGGATAAAGAACTGGTATTTTTCATTAGAGGAATACAAGAGAAAAACTGCCTACAACAATATGAGTTTAAATAAACTTCTTGGATTAATAGTTACGATAGATACTTATAACGATTATGAAGCACTAAATCAAATAGCATATATCATAACTGGTCTCAGCATTGAGGACTGGTCAGATAAAACTGTTAATGAGTATATAACCACTCTAAAGGAGTTTGTAGATCTGGTTAATCGTAATGATAACAAAATGATTGATGATATTAATGGAAAAGTTATTACAATAAGTATTCCTATTGATAATGATGTTATTGAGAAGAGATTTGAAAGCTCAGAGATATCAGATATAGGGGAGACACTTTCCAATCAAATCGAAGAGGCTTTCGATGAATATGGAGAAGCGATAGACGATAATGAAAAGCGAAGCATATTAATTAAAATGCTTCAGAAATATTTGTAAGCATTTGATTGATTACGAGGGGGATGAATATGGAGGGTATAATATACCTAGATAATGCAGCAACAACCTTTCCAAAGCCTGAAGAGGTTTATGACTATATGGATTCATTTTACAGGAATTATGGAGCTAATGCAGGTAGAGGTGGTCATTCGCTTTCTAGAATGGCAACTAAAATAATTGATGAAACTAGAGAGCTGCTTTGTGATTTGGTTGATTATAACAAACTGGAAAGAGTTATATTCACTCCCTCAGCCACTATAGCTTTAAATCAGATACTAAGAGGGTTAGACTGGAGTACAATACATAATGTGTATATTTCACCTTTTGAGCATAATGCTGTGGTTAGGACTTTGTATAGCTTAAAACAAGAGTATAGCTTCAATATTTTCGAAATAGAATTTAATAAATTTACTTTCGAATTAGACTATCAGAGATTATCTCAAATGATGGCGCATAATAAACCTGATTTATTTGTACTTACGCATATAAGTAATGTTCTGGGCCTTATATTACCAATAGAAGAAATAATTATAGCAGGAGAAAAATATCAACCTATTACAGTTATTGATTGTTCTCAATCTTTAGGTCTTGTGCCTATTAGTATTACTAAAGCGTCAATAGACTTTATCGTATTTGCAGGGCATAAGACTTTATATGGTCCATTTGGTGCATCAGGATATATTGATAATAGCGATATAGAATTGAAATGTTATATAACAGGTGGTACAGGAAGTGATTCAACTAATATCGAGATGCCAAAAAGCTTTCCTTTAGCTTATGAAGCAGGAAGCCTTAATATACAAGCTATAGCTGGTCTTAATGCTTCATTAAAGTGGATTAATAAAATAGGTGTAAGTAATATTTATTTTAAAAAGAAAGAACTAACAGAACAATTAATAAAAATGCTTCTAGAGATAGAAGATATTGAATTATATTTACCTAATAAAAGAGATAAACATATTGGTATAATTCCCTTTAATGTTAAGGGATATCTTCCAGACCAATTAGCATATATATTAGATTGTGATTACAATATTGCTGTTAGAGCAGGTCACCACTGTGCACCTAAAATTGGAAGCTTCCTAGAAGCGTCATTTGGGACTGTACGAGCAAGCTTAGGTTACTTTAATACTTTTGAGGATATTAAAAAGCTGTATGAGGCTATAGAGGAAATTATTGAGGGGTGAGGTAATGAGTAATGCTTTTGTTGATTATTTAAATACTATGAATAATGCTAGCAGCAATAATGAAAATGCATTGGCTGAAGCACAAATACTGAATGATTATTATGAAAAGATAAGAGTAGAGAGAGAGATAGGAAAATATATTTATCAAAAGTTATTTGAGAATGAGCCAGCTGCTATTATTTTAACAGGTCATGCAGGAGATGGAAAGACTAGCATTTTAGTACAAATATTAAATGAACTAGGCTATTTTTCTCATGGAAAGAGACCATTGAAACAATATGAGCTTTTTGAAAATAAACTATTTTATGTAAAAGATATGAGTGAGCTTAACGAGGAAACCCAAGAGGATATGCTAATAAAAGTCCTTGAAAGTCCAATTAACAATATTTCTTCCGTGTTAGTTACTAACACAGGACCACTTATAAATACTTTCAAAAGAATTAATAAGAAAAATAATACAAAGAGTATTAATAATGATGATCTAGAGATAGGGCTTTTAAATTCCATAGATAGCATAGAATGTGAAACGCAAAACTTTGAAGCTAATGGGAATACTTATAAGTATAAAGTAATAAATTTAGCTAAAATTGATAATTCCTATTTTATTAAAGAAATTATAGAGAAACTTACTAATGAAGAACTGTGGAAGCCCTGTGAAAACTGTGATAATAAGGAAAAGTGCCCTATTTATTTTAATATTCAAAGCCTATGGCAAAATAAGAGTCGAGTAGAAAATATACTAGAAAAGTTGTATTTGTGGTTAAGTGAGTACGAGACTAGACTGACTATAAGACAGATGCTGTCGCATTTATCGTTCTCAATTACGGGGAATCTAAGTTGCAAAAAAATAAAAAAAGAGATTATATATAAGGAAAATCCATTGTTTGATTATTCAATGGCTAATTTAATGTTTGGATACAAAGGTAATGAGTTTATTAAGGATAGCTTCAATATTCGAGCAATCAGGGAGTTAGAGAAGTTCAAGTTAGATGAAAAATCGCTAATAGAGGATGATAATATTTTATTTGTAAAAGAAGATTATAGCTATTTTCATAAAGATATAGCCGCTATTCTCTATAATACTTTAAATCTAAATATCCAATCTCTAGAAATTAATAATCCTAAAGCTGTTTCAATGAGAAGAGCATTTAGACGGTTTTATATTTTATTTAGTAATCCTACAGATGAAAAGCAAGAGAGACTATTAAAACAAATATTTGGTGATGTATTTCCGTTATATTATGAAATGATTACTCATCATAGAATAAGAAGAAATAACAAAAATTATTTAGTTGACATAGTTTTTGAGGGGCTATATAAGGTTTTTGTGGGAGTAAATCCACTAAAGAAGGAAGACAAGTTGTATTTAACACTAAGGAAGAACTTAGATATGGTTCAAAACGTCCAATTAATACTTGGTACAGTTAGAAGAGAAGATTTTAACATTATAAATATACGTCAAAATGACAACATTGAAAGGTCCACAAGGCTATATCAAACAAAAGTAAAAATTAAAGATGTTGAATATGACCTTAATCTTCAAACTTTAGAATATCTTTATAAGCTTAAGGAAGGTAAAATATTTACTTCTTTCAATCCTAATTTCACCTTTGGACTGTCAAAAGTAAAAACAGATTTATTGAAAACATGTAAGTATAAGGAAGAAGATGACCTTAAACTTCTGTTATTGAAGGACAACTCTATTGAAGAAATAGACATATATTTTAATAGTAATGAGCTTTATGCTAGATTGGGCAGGTGGTGGTATGGAATTAAATATATTCCCTAGTAAATCAAATTTCGAATCAGAAAGCGTAGAAAAGCAGAATTTACAAATTATGGCATATGGAAGAAGGATAAGGAATTCTCAAACCTATTATGAATATCTAATAGAGTTTTTGCTGGTTTTTATGGGAGTAAAGAGTATAAAGAATAATAAGGATAGTTGGGGAAATATTACCATAGATGATGAGTCAGGTCTTAACAGTATAGTCAAGTATAAATTGGAGCCCAATATTGCACTAAAGAGATTTATATATTTTGATAAAAGTAAGAGTGATAATAGGTACAGTATTGATAAAGAAGCCAATGATAAGTTGAAGAATATTTTAAAAAAACGCATGTATGCAGAAGAAATTCCAGAAGATAGGGTATTAAACATTATAAGAGATTTATTCTTGGGATTTACTGCCTTTTCCGGGAACAGAGGGTGGTTTGCTAAATCTATGTTACCAATATGTAAATCCACTATTTTATGTGAGGCAATGGGTAAAAAATCAGATAGGCAAGGTCTTAATTTTTATACATCTAATTTTGTAGATATAAAAGTTGATAAAGGCTTTGAGTTCAAGGAGCATAACTTTTTGGCAAGAGGGGGGGAAGTGTATTACCTTCATATTATGCAGGGGTTAAAAGCTATTAAAAATAGCGATTCATCAAAAGCAAATATATATAAAACTCAAATTACTAAATCATTAACTGATTTGATAGATAACTTTAACCAATTTGAGTACTTATCAAGCTGGATACTTAATACATGGTATGAGTTTCTTTGTAAAGAATCAAGAAAAAGTAACGGCGAAAGTTTTGATGATATTAAGGATTTGAAAAATTATCTTGCGGTAGAGGGTGATTGTAAGTGGATATCAAGTAATTATGAGAGAAGATCTATATACTCAGTAGAGGAGCTGGACTTATTATTACGTAATGATATGGATCAATTAGATAAGATAGACCTATTATCTACTGCAGTTGTTTTTCAGACACTAAATATGATGACAGAAAGTGCTGCAATTACGTCAGAGGTAAAAATAAAGCCAGCATGGGTTATTCACGTCCAAAGTACTTCAGAGGTAGATTATAAAATTAAAAAATTAGCTGTTGATATGTATAAGAGTATAGAAGAATCTATGATTATCACTCTAGATAAGATGTTAGATATTAAGAAGGATAAATTAGGAGATAATTATAATCTAATTGATAAAAAAGAAAAGTCAGATATTAAAATGTTAAAAGATGCATATGATGATTCACATAAGCTACTTAGGAAAATGGGAAAGGATATAGGATTAATTATTCCACTTAGAGGGGATAACATGAGATTTACATTAACAGATAATATAATAAAGTTCTTAGTACTTTCTTTAGTCCCTCCTAATTCTAAAATAACATTGGATACATTTATGGAGAAGTTATATGAGCATTACACCATAGTAATTGGTTCAAAGCAGTATAGTGAGCATATGAGGAAATATGGTGTGGAGGATAAAGAATTACCATTTTTACAAAAAAATCTTGAGAATTTTCAGTTGATGCTTAGAACTAATGGATTTTTGAAAGACTTATCAGATGCTACTGCTATTGTTATTAATCCCTACAGAGAAAGGGAGGTTCAGTAATGAAAGCCTATATAAATATTGTTATAAAACTTATAGAAAATCAGTATGGCAATGAAATCGATTTTTCTCTAATAAAATTAGAGAGCTTCAATTCACCAAAGGTTTATTTAGAGGTTTGCGAGTTTTTAAAGAATAAGTATGCTGATAACTTTGTAGGCAAGCTATCTAGACAAAAGTACTTTGTATGGAGAAATATAAATCTGTTTGAGGAAGATTTAGATAAACTGACTAAAAGTGGATTTGTAGAGATTAATGAAAATTTAACTAAGTGGAGAAATGACTCTTTTATAGAAAATTCACAAAGGTGGATTCTACTAATGGGAACTGAAGAAGTTGAAGATAAGGGTGGATTAGAGGAATTTTACACTATTTCACCGGCAACCATAGAATCATACGTAGGTGATGAATATTCAAAATTGCTTAAGGCGTTAGGAGTTAATCTAAAAGATGATGAAGAGATAATCTTTAATACGATTTACAAAACTCTATTTAAATTTGTACAAAAGGATTTAGCTCTACTAAGTGAATTTTTAGAGAAACATTACAATGAAGATTTCTTAGTCTTGATAAGCAATGTTTATTCTAGTCTTTATGAGTATTGGAATATGCCTAATATCTGTAATAATGGAAGCCTAAAACAGAAACAGATAAAAGATATATTTGAAAAGTCCTACAAATTTAGTAGAAGGATTAATATTGAAAAATACCAGCAAGATAAAAATCTTAATCAAATAAATAAAAAAGTAGATGAGTATTATAAAAAATACAAAAAAGATATAGATGCAGAGTGGCATATTAGATTTAGTACCTATAATAATCTTGACGAATTTAAAGTTGATCTAACTAATTATATTAAGGGAATTAATATACTATCATCTAAAGAGAAGTTGTTCAGGTGTGATTTTTTAGCACTAGATAAAATTCTAAATCTCAAGGTAGATAAAATAGATCCTAAAAAAGCTATACCTGTATTAACAGGAGATCCGTTTAAAGCTATATCACTACCAATACTTGATGGAATAAATGAGATTAAGGATGGTAAATTTAGTATAAGAAAGATAGAAATAGAAATTAAGTCTATAAGACTCTCAAATACTAGGATATCAGATGATAATAATGTTAATAATGAAGAGTTAGCTAATAAGTGGTTAACCATGTGCTACTTTTTAGGTGGTATAGAAAGTCTAATAATTGATTTAAACCTGTCAACAAGAGACGGAGAGCTATTCGAGATTAGCCTTATTTCAAAGATAAATGATAAAAACAATGTTAAAACTATTTATCCATTTAGGCACGAAAGTATAAAGGAGCTTATTGATAGTGGAATACTAAAGTCAACACCTAATTCAGAAACTAAATCAAAAATAGATATGGAATATCGTTTTTTCGATGATAATGGAGAAGTAAAAGAATTTGAGTATAGATGGAATATACTAGATTCAGAACCTTGGATGAAGGCTTTTGATTATTTAAGCTCTAATGATTTTACTGTAGTAACACAATGCGAAAGTACTGTGCCAATAGCTGTGAGTGAAGATGTAGATTTACTTATTAATACTATAACTTACGAGAATTTTATTGATAAACTAAAAACAAGTGCATTTATGTATAAAAATATATGTAATAACTTAGTGAAACCTACTAGCGTTTTATATGATTATGTATTTTCCCTAGGAAAGTATTTTAATGATTTTATTAGAGAGATAAAAAATAAGGGTTTTTTCAATAGTATTAAAAATAGTAATGTTCTAATTGATTTCCTTAGCTATTACCAAAAGTTTTTGAAGGAAACAAGAAAATTAATTATGGACAACAAGGTCACTGATAATGAAGAGCAGTTAATTATTAAGGCATTTATGATTTTGAATAATCCTAATTTATATAGTGACTCAATAATTGGAGCAATTATACCACCATATCATCCTATAATGCTAGAAAAAATAGTTGAAAGATATGTTTATTTAACTAATGGGTTTCTAGAAATATATAATCAAATTACAGAAACTGAAGGGAGAATAAGGCAAGACCATTATTGTGCAAGATTTGATAGATTTGACCAATTAAGCACAATTACTTCTCCTGTTGATGCATTAGTAGGAAAAAATGATAAGTTAATTTCTTATGATAAGACTTATGGATTTTACTCGATATTTGGAGAATCTGATAATGATTATTTTGATTCTGAGCTTAACTATGATGAAAGTGAAGAAGAAACTGATGATATTAAACTAACTACAAATAAAACTCCAATTTCTATGTATATATCAAAAGTAATATCTGAATATATAAAAACTTATCCAGCAAAGGTGGATGGAGTAGTAGTAGCCTTTTATGAACCAAAAGATTATAAAGAAATAATATACGGCGTTCAGAATTCTATAAAAATATTATCAAAGAGTGGCAAACTAAAAATAAAAATTATAGTTTATACACGTGATTACAAGTGTAAAGGGTCTAGATACCTGAAGTACTGGGTTGAGAATAACTTTACAGAAGATGATAATGTAGATATAGAGATATCAACTATATATCTAGATCTTAGTAATGGGAGAGTTGAAAACCTGCAAGATAGACTAAAGCGGTCTCTATATAAAAGTGATATAGTTTTCATAAGCGACATTATGAGCCCTTGTCAACTAAAGCCAGAGGAAGATGATTCTTTTTTAGTTGAAGAAAAGGTAAATATAGAGAATAGGTATCCAATGGTCTACCTACCAATAACCGCTAGCGAAGCTACAGAAAGAAAAATGATAATAAGTCAACCGCAATTTGCATGTAGCAATTTGTATACTCAATTAATAGTAAACTGCAATGATAAAATTGCAAAGGATAGTGGCTTTAAGCTTGTGCAAACTGTTACTTTAGAAGATTCTATGAAAGAAATCTTCAACATTTTTCATAATTTTAATACCTGGGTTGTTGTATTAGATAAGAATGTAGATACTGAGATATTAAATTTTGATCAAAATAAAATAATTGCTTTTTCTACTGGTAAGGGTTATTATGGTGAACTTAATACCGCAATTTCCTCTAAGGAAAACTACGTGGATGATTTACAAAGATTTTTATCAACCAGACTTAAGAGGAAATTCGAAGGTTGGTCCACAGAAGAAAGTAGTAGAGCAGCAAGTTTCTGCATTGAAAGTGCAAGATATTTAGATGGTGCAGAGCTATTGAAAGCAATTAACCCTGCAGATGAAGCTGTGAATAATTACTTAGCCTATATACTAGTTAATGAAATAAAGAAAATAAGCAAATCTGACGATAATTATTACTTGAAAAAGCTTATAAGCCTTGATTCATATAGTCATCTTTTTGACGAGGAGTTTGATTTAGAGGATTATAAGGAAGTGAAAAAAAGGCCTGATTTTTTACTACTTGAGGTTTTGAAGTCAGAAAATGATTTACAAGATGGATATCCTATAAATATAAGACTGTCTCTTATAGAGTGCAAATTAGCCAAGGAAAATGATATGCATGTACAAAAGGCTAAGGATCAATTAAAATCTGGTTTTAAGCGAATTACAAAGATATGGGACAGAAGTAGTGAATCTGTTCAAAGTAGATTTTGGTTTAATCAGCTATATAGAATATTATCATTTAATAATAAGAATATACCTAAATCTATAATAAATGAATTAAACAAAAAGTTATATGGTATTAATGAAGGAAGGTTTCATATAGACATTTCAAATATCTTATATACTTTTTGGATCGATGTCGAAAGTGCAAGGCCATATGATGCTGATACTATATGTGATGATGATATAGAAATTAATCATATATCAGTATACGCTAAATGCATAAAGGATATTTTATTAAATAATTTAGTTGATTTTGATAGGGCCAACAATGGGGATATTCCGATTTTTATAGATAATGATGATAATATTGATAATTTTACTGATTTTATAATGAAACCTTTAGAAGAAATTGCCGCTGTAGGTACTAAGGAAGAGTCAGATAAATATGATGCTGAGGATGACGGGAAAGATAATCAAGAATTAGAAGACAGATTAAAAGGAGCAGAGGATTGTACAGGTATAATATCCAATAGTATTATAGAAAAATTTAAATCTATCGAGAATGAATCTATAGAGAATGAAGAAGAAATAATTGATCACAAATTAAAAGTTCTAAAGAATGAGTTAGAGTATAGAAATATAAAGGTTTTTATCAAGAACTATGTAAAGGGACCTGATATAGTAAGAGCTTCTATAGAACTCGGAACTGGTGTGAATCTAGCTTCAATAGATAAGCATAAGACAGATATGCAGTTATGGTTGCAATTAAATGATAAACCACTAATGTTTATTGAAGATGGCTATCTTAAGCTAGATATGGTTAGAGAAAAAAGACAAACAGTTTATATGAAAGACTTATTACAGTATATAAATGCCAATCCTAATGTAATTTCAAATTATAAAAATAGGATGATTGCATTAATGGGTTCGGATATAGTTGGAAGCCCAATGATAATCGATTTTAGTGATTCCAACACCCCTCATCTATTAATAGCTGGACAAACTGGTAGTGGTAAAAGCGTTTTATTAGCTGCAATACTTACTTCCATCATGTGTTTATATACTCCGGAAGAAGTAGAAATGATACTTATAGATCCAAAGAGAGTTGAACTTACAGCTTTTAGAGAAAGTCCATTTACAAAGAAAGTTGCAGTTACATTAGATGATACTTTGACTATATTAGACAGCTTAAAAACAGAGATGGACAGAAGATATGATTTGTTTATGAATGAAAAGGTCCAGAATATAGCTGACTATAATTTAAAGATACAAGACAAAGATAAGAGACTAAAAAGGACAATACTTGTGATTGATGAATATGGTCAACTTATTGAAGACAACAAGGAAGCTGTTAAAAAATTCGAATCATATATTAAAAGCCTATCACAATTGGCAAGAGCGGCGGGAATACACCTTATAATATGCACTCAAACCCCTAGAGCTGATATTATTACGACACCGATAAGAAACAATTTAACAGCTAGAGTAGCTTTAAGAGTAGCAGATGCCAATGCTTCTGGATTAATATTAGATGGTAGCGGAGCTGAATCATTACTTGGAAAAGGAGATTTGTTATTAAGAACTGGAGAGACTTCTACTTTCAAGAGGGGAAAATCAATGTTTGTAAGCCAAGGTGAAATTGAAGCTTTGATAGATATACTTAAAGAATAATAACAAGACAACAGCTAATAGCTGTTGTCTCCAATTGGAGATGATTATTTGAAAGAAAAATATAGTATAAATTTTCATCAGACCTTTCCACCAGATTTAGATAATATAGGGAGGATACTAAATATAGCTGATGAATATGGAGGCCTATCTAAAGAAGAAATATTCGAGATAACTGGAATACCCACAGGAAAGTCATCTGGTAAAGTTGAACCAGCAATTAAGTATGCACAATATATGAATTTGATAAGATATAAAAAGAAAGGCGATAAGTACACAATTCTTACAACAGAATTTGGTAAAGTAGTAAAAAACGAAGACAGATATCTTCAGGAAAAGGTAACAAAATTATTATGTAACTATTATTTAACCTCTAGTATATATGGGGCGAAAATGTGGAATGAGTTATTTAGAAAATTTCCTGAGTATTTCGGAAATGAGATTTCCTTAGAGCTGTTATCCGCAGAAATAAAAAAAGTATTAGGAACAGCAAGTGAAGTAAAATTGACTCCTTTTAAGAATACTTATATGTCTGAAAATGGATTTCAAGATTTAAATCTTATTGAATTCAATGCAGATAAAACAAATTCGAGGATTATTTATAATGTAGATAAGTATGATAGAGAATCAATTTATGGATATTGCTATACTTTAGTTGATGAACTAACATCAACAGACAATAATAGGCTTGAGTTTACCGTTGATGAGATATTTCATAAAATTTGTTGGAATAGGGGATATCAATGGAGTGAAGAATTCGCCTTTGAGGTGTTAGAAAAGTTTAAGAATGAAGGCCTAATAACTATAAATAAGCAACTAAATCCTATTACTATTGTGATGAATATTGATAAAGAGACTTTGTCAAAAAAAATATATAGCTTTTTAATTTGAGAGGATTATTTCTATGAAGATTAATGAAGTGTTAAAGCTAAGAAAAGACAATATTTTTGGTGGAGCAGTACAAACCGAATGGTATTATGATAGTAGAGCAGATCAAATTGCATCTAACTTTGTTTTCCATGGACCTAATTATTTTGGGGTAACAGATGATGACGTAGAATTTAAATCTCATAAGCTAATGGATACATGTACATATACGAGTCTGTTAGCAGATAGATTATATAGTGATGAAGGTAATCCCATATTACTAACAATAGCTGGATATGGTACAGGAAAATCACATCTTTCCGTTACTTTAGGAAAACTCTTTTCAGAAAAAAAGGGGAGTAGTCTTGCAAAAACAATAATAACTAATATATCCAGAGCTGATAATGACTTGGCACTAGATATAAAGGATTCATTAACCAAACCTAATTTCGTAATTGTTCTAAATGGCATGAGAGATTTCAATTTGAATTATGAGGTTCTAAATTGTGCTAAAAGGATATTAAAGGATTATGGTTATAGTGACGAGATCTTTGCGGAATTTACTAAAGCATATAACATTGCAAGTAATTTTGTTTTTAAGAATTTTGATAAGTTTACCGAAGAGTTTAAAGAAGCAGCAGAAAAGAATAATATAAACCATAGCGATTTAAAACATTATATGTATGAAAACATATATCTTGATGGTGTCTTTAATGCAGTGAATGATGTTTATAAGGAAGTTACTGGTGAATATATAAGATGGGATGAAGGTATATCAGCTGGTGATGTACTACGTAAGCTAGTTGATAAGTTTTGTGGAGATGCCGGCGAATTTAACAAAATATTGATATTGTTTGATGAGTTTGGAAGATATATTGAATACGCATCAGAGTATCCTAATAGAGCTGGTGATTCAACCCTACAGCAAATTTTTGAAGCAATACAGGACAGTAATAATAAAATAATCTTTAATGGATTTATTCAATCTGATTTGAAGACTTATTTAGCAAGAGTTAATAAAACCTCAAATATAAGCAGGTATATAGGAAGATATGAAGTAGGAGAAAAAATCTATTTATCTTCAAACCTCGAAACAATTTTTGCAAATTTAGTTGAGAAGAATAATCATGAAAGTTTTGATTATTATATAAACTCGTATTTTGAGAAGGATAGAATAAAAGAAAATCAGAGATTATTATTCAATCAACTACATCAATGGATTGAAGCTACAAACAGTAAAGGAATATGGAGCAACTGGGACAAGTACTATCAAGTGATTGTTAAGGGAATATATCCTTTTTCACCAATATCTATATGGCTACTGACATCTCTTTCTGATTGGTATCAGCAGAGATCCGCATTGAACTTTTTAATAAATGGTTTTGAAGCTTTGGAAAATGAAGAACTACATGAGCTAGGTGAGTTACCGTATATTAAGCCAATAGATATAATAAAAGGTGATTTGTTTCAAGAAATTCTGTTAGCTGAAACAGAAGGAAGACAAAAAAGTGAGTATTGCATTCAATATGAGAAAATGCTTACAAAATACTCAGATAAACTAAGCTATGCTGAAAAGGATATCCTGGCAGGCATTTTGGTAACTAAGTTACTCAGACTTCGGACAAAGAGCAAAGAAGAATGCAAGTTAGCATTAGCATATATAACATTGTATACCGATGCTCAAATAAATGATATATTACAGGAGCTTGAAAATAATCAAGGTATTATTGTATATGATGCCAAGAATAATGTTTATGACTTTGTCGAAGATGCTACAGGTATAATTGATTTTAATAGAATGCTTACTAAAAAGAGAAGCGAACTAAATATTAATATAGATTTATTATTTAATCAGGATATCTGTAAGCGACTTGAAATAGATAATAATATTGTGCCTGAGTTTGCTAAGAAAAATTTTATAGTAAGTAATGAATGGCAATATGAAATTTCTCTAATCCCTATATCTAATATTGATAATGTATTTATTAGAGGCTTAATTAACGATTTCGAACAAAAAACAACACCGGACAAACCTAAAGGTAAGTTAATATACCTATACAACAATCCTGAAATGGGAACAGAGTTTATAAATAGTGTTATTAATTTATACAATTCTGCTGGATTAGATAATTATCCCTTTATTTTTATACTTTTAGATGATAAAGAGAATGATTTACTTGAAGTCTTAAAGAATGATATGATTTCAAGAAGGTTCACAATGGAAGAAAGGATGAAGTTTGGAAGGTTCATTGCCAAGTTTGATAAGGAGATAGAGGAGAATCTCTCAAATATCTTTAATAGTTTAGTTAGACAGAGACTTATCATTGATTCTGAGGGAATTACAAACTACTCCGGTAGGCTAGGAACAGTATGTAATAATAAATTCGAGCAATTATACACTGAATTGATTCCTTTTGACTTCGTTGGCTTTAATAACAAGGTTATTTCTGCAGCTAAAAAGATACATTCTAGTATTTGTAAAAATATAATGAGTGGTATGATTAATTACCAATGGATTCAGACACAGAATAAGGAAGTTGCTAATAGGCTTCAATCCTTATTAGTAAATTCAAATAGTGGATGGGGTGTGCTAAACGTATCACCTACTAATACAGAAATAACGATACCACGTAATCCAAAAGTGAAAAAATTATTCGATGATATGGATAATACACTAGATTGTAACGGAGAAATAGCTTTAGGGGAGCTGCGTATAAAATATACAAAGCCACCCTATGGATTAAATGATTACGCTTTTTCACTTTTAATTGCTATTTATGTGCATAATAGAAGCTATGAAGCTAGGATGGAGCAAAGTGGCTCTATTGTAAACAGTATGCTTTGGTCTAATAGTGTTTTTAATGAGAAAGCACTAGATTATGTTATTATCAATAATTCTAAGATAAAGAAGATAAATCTAGCTGGTTATGAAGCTGAGTATTTAAGTTTATTAAGCAAAATCGAGAAGAATTCAGATATTGAACAGTGTGCATTGCTACAAGAGCAATTGAATAAATTACAATCTGAAGCTGATGTACCTGAAGAATTGAAAGAAAAAGTAAGGGTATGTAACTCACTTCTTTCAATTGGATTTAACTATTGCAATAAAGTTAACATGTCATTGGCAAGGATGAGTGGAAAGCTTGACAAAGCAATAGAGGGAAATAACTATATTGATGTTCTTAAGGTTATAGAGGAGAGCGAAGAAATTGAAAGCCTAATAGATGATCCTAATTATAGCATTAACGGTAATCAAAGAGAGGAAGCAACTAAGATAAATAGAAATGCTAGAAAGCACATAGAAGGAACTTATGAAAACTTTTTACCTAGAGCTACTTGCAATAGTATAGCTCAGGTAACAAGGTATGAGAACTGGATGAAATCTATGAGTGATTTGTTGAAAAAACTAGGTTATCAAGAGCTAGCTAGTAAAACCCTTACGAGGCTCAGAGAAGTTACGGATAACCTGGAAATTATTAAGGAGCAGCAAATAGCTAAAGAACTAGCTGATAGCTTCCTAAAGAAGGTCAATGTAGGTGAATTTACTAGTCAGGAAGAATTATTGACAATTAAAAAAGAAGGCAATACTATTATAGGTAATTTAAATGCTAATTCTCGTTTAAACAAATTTGTTAAGGAAGACCTAATAAAGCAGATTGATAAAACTCTCTCTGTGGTAGAAAGATATCTGACTGTTATTGTATCAAAAATAACAGAAATATTTGATATGTGCTATGAAATAAAGAATTTAAGAGAAGCTAATGAATTGTTAGCTAAGATTAAGTATATTCTATCAAAGAAACTCAGAGAAGAAGACAGGACAGATGTAGAGGCTATTGGTGAAACATTACAAGATTTTGTTAATAATGTTGAAAAAGCATTAAAAGTTGACAATCTATTGGAGCAGAAAGAGATATTTACCAACCTCCTAAAAAATGATATTTATGAGGATGTGAATGGGCATATCATATTAGAAGATATGATAAATGATGTTGACGAGGAAATTAAGCAATTAGAAGAAGCTTGGATAAGAAGGTATTTATCAATTAACTTAAAGGATATCAAAGCATATAATGTTAATGAATGTTTCAATTGGCTAGAGGATACGAAGGTTTTGCCTTATTATCTTTCAAATGATACATTAGATAAGTATAAAAGCATAAACAATATGATAAATCGTCGGGTGACAGATTTAAAAGTAGAAAGTATTATTGTTATTTTTAAGGAACTAGATATAGATGAAAAGAAAAAATGCTTGGAGTATCTAGGAGATATCCTTGCTAAGTAGTCCAATATTTAAAAGCATAGTAATATACTATGCTTTTAAATTTTTCTAAAATATTGTACAATATCCATATAAATCAACCGAGGAGGAAGTTATGAAACATATTGTGTTTTTTTCAGGTGGAATCGGTAGCTATTTTGCAGCAAAAAGAGTCGTAGAGAAGTATGGAAGTGAAAACACCGTACTATTATTCACGGATACTCTTATTGAAGATAAGGATTTATATAGATTTATCAAGGAAGCAGCTGAAAGGCTTGGAGCGGAATTGGTATGGGAGAAAGATGGACGAACCCCTTGGGAGGTAGCCTTTGATGTTAGATTTTTACCTAATAGCAGAATAGCTCAATGCTCGCATCATCTAAAACAAAAGGTTGCAGAAAAATATATAAAGAATAACTATTCTCCAGATGAATGCATACTATATCTAGGAATTGACTGGACAGAAACACATAGAAAGGCTGCACCAACAAAGCATTGGGCACCATATAAGCTGGAATTTCCAATGTGTGAAGAGCCTTACTTAACAAAGGAGCAAATGCTTATAGAACTAGAAGAAAAAGAAAAAATCCAAATTCCAGAGCTCTATAAATTAGGGTTTTCGCATAATAACTGCGGAGGCTTCTGCTTTAGAGCCGGCATAGGACATTTCAAGAATCTTTTAGAAAAGAAGCCAGAGCTTTATAAGCATCATGAACAAAAAGAACAAGAGATAAGGGAATATCTCGGTAGAGACGATATTTCTATATTAAGAAGAACTCGAAATGGTAAAAAAACTAATATAACGTTAGCAGAGCTGAGGGAGGAATTAACTACAACTCCAGAACAGCTTTCCTTCGATGACTTAAGTGATATTGGTGGATGCGGTTGCTTTGTGTTTCCATATGAAGACGAATAAAGATTTAATTTCTTTATAAAGAAATGTCGAGAGCTTTCTCGACATTTTTTAGTTAACAGAATGCTTAACAAATTTTTGATTATAAGGTTTATAATTATAGTATATCACTTAGAATTGTATGCTTAATAATGGAGTGTGGGGGATGATTATGTGATGGTAAGAGAGTTCTATTCCTGGGAAATTATTAATGATAAGGTTGCAATAAAAAACTGCGATAAATCGTTTTTTGAATATAATCAATCAGGTATACCTATAGAAGTTAGACCGTATTTTGAAATTGATAATTTAGCCCAAGGAGAGAAGAAGGATATTTGTTTAATTTTCAGAGGGAAAATATTTAAGGCATATTTAAATCGTGAGTATCAAAACACAAAAAGGACAAGAATTTCTTGGAATGCCGATTTAGGAAAAGAATTTATGAAAGCTTATAATCCTGGTAAAGAATCACCCGCTTTAAGATTTCATAAAATCTCTAGCAGCAATTATGAAATAGCTTTTATAAATATCAATAGAATCAGTATGGATATTAATGATAACCTTGAAAGCATAGTCGAGATTGTTGAAGGCAATTTTGAAGGAAAAAAGCTTAATATATACACTACCAAATATGAACGTGATACACAAAATAGGATAGAAGCAATAAGAATACATGGAATCAAATGTATGGCATGTGGATTTGACTTTGAGGATGTCTACGGAAAATATGGACAAGACTATATAGAAGTGCATCACATAAAGCCCCTGCACACTTTAGATGAAGAGATTAAGGTTAATCCAAGTACTGATTTAGTGTGTCTATGCTCTAATTGTCACAGAATGATTCACAGGAAGAAGGATAGCATACTGACTTTGCAGCAATTAAAAGAAATTTTAGATAAGTAATTTATATTACTGAAGCTTGATTAATTAACTAGAGTCTTGTATCAAAAGTATGTTTATATAAGGAGAAAATCACAAATAAAATGTATAAGTTATTAGATAAAGATGGCAAAGAATATTCGTCTGAAATACCCGGTACCCTTGGTGGACATAGAAAGCTAAAAATATATGGTAGGCTCGACTGTCCATCAGCATTAAGATATATAGCAAAAGGACAGTATGTAAAGTACAGAGTTTTCTTTGCTGATGAAGAAACTGCTATTGCAGCAGGATATCGACCTTGTAGTAGGTGTATGAAGGAACAATATAAGAAATGGAAAGATAGTAATAAGGAGAATGGTTGTTGATACTGTTAAACCTCTTGCTACTTTTTCGTATAAGAAATATATCAAAGTTAAAAAAGGAGTTGATAAAAATGACTAGAGAAGAAATGCTCGAGAAACTACAATTTATATCATTTGGGGCAGAAGCAACCGAAGCTACAATAGATATGGGCCTCCAATATGACTATGTATGTCCCGAAGGTGCGGGTACATCATTTGGACTAATAGGAGACAGGCCGGCACATTACATTCGTCCAATTGATAAAGATACTCTCAACATAATTCGTACTAAGATTAGTACAGAATCCCTAGAAATTGATGATTTTGCAGATACTGACTTGAAAGCTTTTTACGACTATGTTTTTCAAGTTGACCGTTTTGAAGAGTCAAGTCTTAGTAAGGTTTTCGCTGGATTAAATAAGCTCCCTAATGATTACGGAGGAGAACTATTCTGCCTCTGTGATGCTAGAAGTTGGGATGTATCGATGAGATTTTTTACATAATTGGATGACCTACTAGAAGCGTGCCAATCGGAGTATTGCTATGATTTTCAAGCTTGGGATGAGTTTGATGATAGAGACCTAGAAGATTGGCTTAATCGTATTGAAGACGGCCTAGAAGGGATTTACCTAATTAAGTATAGTGATAATGAATGTAGTAAAGATGAATGATGATTGTTTATGCTAATCAAAAATTAGGTCAGACCTAAATATGGGTTGACATATACACCTACGATTTATGTAAATTATATCAGTCATGGTGACGTTTGTTATTTTGAACTTCGAGCCATTAATAAGGCGTTAATCCTTATTGTTGAACTTTTTCTACTAAAGGATTCTGTCATCAATATTTCAACGTAATAAAAACTATGAGAATAAAAATGGAAAAGAGTTAGACCTAGTATAATGAATTATTATTGATGGCTTATATACTTATCAGACCTTAATCTAAGTACTATTTATTCAGCTAAATAAAAAAGTAAAGCCCATAAACTAATAGGCTTTACTTTATCTTTTAGTAGCTAGAATTATATTTTCAAAACTTACACCCCTTACTCAGATTACACACAGCGTGGACAACCTGTATGTTTTCTATCTGGTCCTTACCTCCCACAGCTAAGGGAACTATATGATCGTTGTGAGTAGTATCTCCTATAAATAAGGTCTCTTTACAAATAGGACAGAGGTTACCTTGAGCAGATATATACGTATTTATCTCTCCCTTACTAAGTCGCAGCCCTCTTTCCTCTGGAATGTAACAGCTTTGGAACTCTAAAATCCTTTCTTTAAAGCTTGTAACAGTATACGTAGGATTGTTTTTCATTGTGACAAAGATATCTGACAGCTCCTCCTTAATTTTTGTTCTATGAGCCTTCACCATGTTAAGGCTTAATGGATTTAATATATACCATAAAGCATACATATCCTGAATTCTTCTGACACTAGAAAAATTAACACTAAAAAGCTTATCTAGCTCCTTTTTGAGAAATTCATTTCGAGAAACCACTATATCTCTATCGATCAGAATAAATTCTACCTTCCTAATGAGAAGCTCTGTACCTTTAATTGCCTTTAGCCATCGATTCTTATAATCTAGATTTAAGGATGCTTGCTTTAAAGCCTCTGTAATCACTCTTTTGCTTTTTATTCTGAAGCACATTCTATTTTGTAACTTGTAAATATCAAGTAGCTCCTTCTTTGAATTGCAGCTCATATAGTTTAAATATGATAAGAAGGTTAATATTTCTTCATTAATCATCCTTGAGTTATTATTTCTGAAGTAAAACCATTTTGAATATTTAGCAGTTAGATTTTTCATAGTGTTGATTACGTCCTTATCAACATATGAATTCCACATTTCAAAGGAATTTTCCTTAATAGGATAAGGCCTATTATTCAGTCTTATGAATAGGTTAATTGGATTAAAACTAGGATGGATAAAATTCTCTGCTAACCATCTACCACTTCATTTAATTCCTCTCTCCGTCTGAATATAAATATAGGAGGAAGCTTTATCCCTAGAAGTATACATTCAATTAATGTAATAAGGAAGATATAGTTGTAAATTATATGGTAGTTATAAAAATGTAAATGATATAATATTTATATAACCTTGTGTGGAGGAATCATATGGATCTAAACCTAATAAGAGAATCAGCAGCAGAATATCGCAGTGGTTCTCAAAGAGCGAGAATAATTACTGAGGGATGGGGAGAAGATAATCTTTTTTGTCCTTATTGTGGTAATAAGCATATAAAGAAATATGCAAACAATATGCCTGTTGCAGACTTTTATTGTGATAACTGCCATGAAGAATATGAGCTGAAGAGCAAGAGTGGAGCAATAGTTAATAAGGTCGCTGATGGGGCCTATGGAACTATGATAGAGAGAATAAATGCTGATAATAATCCTAATTTTTTCTTTATGCAGTACAGTAAGAGAGATTTTATCGTTGACAATCTAATAATTGTACCAAAGCACTTTTTTAAAGCTGAGATTATTGAGAAACGGAAACCATTAGCTTCAACAGCTAGAAGAGCTGGCTGGATTGGCTGTAATATCTTAATTAAAGAAATACCTAAGCAAGGGAAGATCTATGTTGTTAAAAATAGAATACAGCAACCAATTAATGAAGTAATAGACACTCTCCATAGAACTAATTTCATTGCCCATTATAG
>JAEXSY010000254.1 GCA_023440105.1 Bacillota bacterium | reverse complement strand
CTCTGTGACATCGTAAAAACGGGGGATTAAATTAATCAAGGTTGACTTTCCTGCACCAGTTGAGCCTATAAAGGCTGTCGTCTCTCCAGGCTTTGCTGTAAAAGATATATTTTCTAACACATCACTTTCAGCGTTATGGTAGCGGAAGCTTACATTTTTAAACTCAATAAGTCCCTGAGGCTTTTCTCCAAGGGTTAATGGAGCTTCAGGCTCTAGTATCTCTGGCTCTGTATCTAAAACCTCGAAGATACGCACTGCTGAAACACTAGCTCTCGGAACCATGATAAACATCATAGCTATCATAAGGAAGGAAAAGATAATCTGCATTCCATACTGCATAAAGGCTATCATATCTCCCACCTGGAGTGTAGCATTATTTATCTCATTTGCTCCCACCCAAACTATAGTTAGGGTAACTAAGTTCATGATAAACATCATGATTGGCATCATAAAGGACATAGTCCTGTTTACAAAAAGATTTGTGGTGGTTAAATCAGTATTTGCCTGATCAAACCGCTTTTCCTCAAAGGATTCATTGCTGAAGGCTCTAATAACCATCATACCGCTTAAATTTTCTCTAGTCACAAGATTAAGCCTATCCACTAGCTTTTGTATAATTTTAAACTTAGGCATTGCAATAGTAAATACAATTGCTACGAGACCAAGCATTACAATAACAGCAACAGCTATTATCCAGCTCAAGGATAAGCTTTTCCTCAGAGCCATAATAATACCACCAGCCCCCATAATAGGAGCGTAGCACAGGATACGAAGACCCATGATAATAAGCATCTGCACCTGGGTTATATCATTAGTTGTTCTGGTGATGAGGGACGCCGTGGAAAACTTATCGAACTCATTATTAGAAAAGCTTTCAACCTTATTAAATACATCTCTTCGAAGAGTCTTGGAAACTCCAGCCCCAATCCTGGCAGACAAAAATCCCACACCAATTGTTGCTATAACTCCTAATAGAGTAATAAGAAGCATAATCGCTCCTATCCTTAATATATAGCTACTTCTTATAGCATCTGTATCTACTCCTAGATCACTGTAAATCATTTTAATGATATAAGGAGAAGATTGACTATAAAAGCTAGAATCTAAAGCTTCTGCATTTTCAATAGACTTCGCAAAGGCTTCAGCTGGAAGTCCCTGAAAAACAGGAATAAGCTGATATAATTCTTCAATATTTATATTCTCTGTGGAAAAGGTTTCTGATCCTCCAGTATTCTCAGTGGTATCTGAAGGAGCTTTCCCCTGCTGCTTTGCCATTCCTTCCATAAAGTCCATAAAGGCAAAGACACTTTTTCCGAAGATATTGCCCAATCGATCTTCTTCCTCTTCAATTAATGAAGCTCTCACATATATAGCTTCATCCTTGAGAGAAGGATAATCCTCCACATATTTAGAAGCCTCATTGTCTGTAGGCTCAATAAGCTGATAGCTTGATTTATAAAAGCTTCTATCCTCTTCAGTCATAAAATAACCAAATAGCTCTAAAGCTTCAGTTGTTGTTGCCTTAGGAGAGGTCTCTTCTATTCCCTCCTTTTGAATACCTATGTTTACTATATTAGACATGTAATTTGGAAGGCTCAGCTCACTCATTACCTGTCCAAACAACAATAGAAAAGCCAATATTATCAAAAGACTATATGGCTTTAAATACCTTATTAGTTTCTTCATGTTCTTCTTCCTTTCTAAAAATGCTCCAAATACTCAAGACACTAAAAAACAATGTATTAGTATAATCTTAAATTTTGCAAATAAAATTTATTTCTCCTGTATCACCTTCCGCTGCATATTACAATTATTACCTAAATATTAGTATATACGCATAAGTTAATTTCTTCCACTGAATTATTAAGCAAAAATCATCAATCATAATAATAACTAACATTTATGAATTCTCCATGAATTGTAAAATATCTATAATGTCTAAATGGGTCAGGTGATGTCAGGTGACGTCAGGTGACGTCAGGTGGATGGCACCATAGAAGTGAGAATTTGTTCGTATGTACATGCGAATTTTTCATGAATTTCATACACACTTCATAATAGTATATTAAAATATAATAAAACATAATTATTCTAATATTAGTACAAAGGAGCAATGAAAAATGATAATCAAAAAATCTATCCCCCTTTTAAATTCAAATAACTCTGGAAGGCAGATAGATTTGCATAGCTTTATTAATGTCAGTTCAAATTATCTTGAAATGGAAAACCTATATCAATCAGCTATTAAAGAAATCAGTACTAAACTAGAAATATTAGATGATGAATTCAAGCTAAAATACAGTCGAAACCCCATACACGATATACAATGCAGACTTAAATCTCTTGAGAGCATAATTAAAAAGTTAGAGAGAAAAGGCCATGAAATATCTATAGAATCAGCAAAGAAGAACCTTTTTGATATAGCAGGAGTAAGGGTAGTATGCTCCTATATAGAGGATATTTACATTGTAGCCGATTTATTAAAAGCACAGGACGACATAATTTTAGTAAGAGAAACAGATTACATACAAAATCCTAAGCCTAATGGTTATAGGAGCCTACATCTGGTAATCAAAATCCCTGTGTTTTTTTCTGATAGAAAGGAACTGGTACCAGTGGAGATTCAGATAAGAACCATGGCTATGGATTTCTGGGCAAGCTTAGAGCATCAATTGAGGTACAAGTCCTCTGGGCATATCCCTTCCTCTATAGTGCAGGAGCTCAAGGAATGCGCTGAGACCATTGCCTCAACTGATTTAAAAATGCAGAGAATCTACAGTGCTCTAGAAAATTTAGAAGAGAATGTCGAAATCCCTCAGGTGAATGCCACGTGAGAAGTGAGAAAGTGTTCGCATAAGTCCATAAAAATATTAAAGCCACCCTTAGGGAAGCATTTCCTAATGAGGGTGGCTTTCTATATGCTAGAAAGTCATATCGTTAGTGAATAGCAATCAAGCGCCATTTAATTATCTAAGGCACTTCTGTGGAGAGCAGTAATTTCCATCTTTTGTTTCCATTTACCAGCTTTATATGCAACAAGAGATATAATGGCGCCCAAGCTCCAGGAAACCAGCAGAGAAATAAATAAAGCTTCTGGTTTTCCATTGGGATACTCTACACTTTTAGTAAAGGCAGCTAGTCCATATGCTAAAGGAACACGAAGAAATATGGTAGCTATGAGGGATATCCACATAGGTGTAACAGTATCACCGGCTCCACGCATAACTCCTCCAATAACTTGGGATACGGCAATACCTAGATATCCCAGAGCAAGAATTCTCATCATCCGAACTGCAAGATCAATGAGCTCTTCAGTATTTGTAAATATGGCAAAAAGATGATGTCCGAAGAATAGCAGCACAAGAGTAATTGCTCCTGAAACGGAAAGAGCCATTATGCCCCCCTGTTTAACACCAGAAGAAACACGATCTACCTTTCCAGCGCCAACATTTTGACCAGTGTATACACTCATGGCCTGGCCAAAAGTCATAATAGGCATTATTGCAAAGCCATCGACCCTCATTATTATTACATTACAGGCAATGACAAGCTCTCCCAGGCTGTTTGTAATTGTTTGTACAACTAGCATTGCAATTGACATTATCCCTTGTGTAATTCCTGAAGGCACGCCAATTTTTAATATCTTCATGGCGTATTTCCTTTTAAGCTTCAGCATTTCAAGATTCAAATCAAAAACGTCTCTCATCTTTAAGAGCCTCATGAGACAAAGTACCGCCGATATACCCTGAGCAATAACCGTTGCTAGTGATACTCCTGCAACACCCATATCAAACTGAGCAACGAAAATTATATCCAATACAACATTCAGTGCTGCAGCCACAAGAAGAAACAGTAGAGCAGAAACAGAGTCACCCATACCTCTTAAAATACCAGAAAACATATTATAAAAGAAAAAGCCTGCTGCACCATAGAAAAATATATTTAAGTAGCTGGCACACCAGTTAATAATAGAGTCTGGAGTATCCAACATAAGCAATAGAGGCATTGTAACCATGGGACCTACTACCATTATTATCAATGTGGCTATTGCTGCAAGAGTTATACAGTTACCAATATATCTAGAAAGCCTTTCTCTATTTTTGGCTCCAAAGCTTTGAGAAACCATAATACTAGCCCCCGTAGAAAGGCCGACAAATATCGCAAGAAGCAGATTTAGTATTGGTGAAGCGCTGCCAACAGCAGCTAAAGCATTATCCCCAACATATATACCTACTATAACTGAATCTGCAGTGTTATATAGCTGCTGTGCTAGATTTCCTATAAGCATAGGCACAGCAAACTCTGCAATTCGTTTCCAGGGTTCTCCCTGTGTCATATCCTTTGCAGCAAAAAGTTCTTTAAATCTCACCTTTTAGTACCACCTCCGTATTTTAAGCAATTAAATTGCGCATTATCCAGAGAACTCTGTCACTGGATATATGCGCAATTTCAATATTAACAATTATAATACACTTTTAGCGACACTTAAATACATTTTATAGAAATAAAACAATATTTTTCTTATGCATTAATAAATTTTCATCTACATAAAAATTAACCCCCATCTATTTACTTGATGGGGGCTTGTCTTCGATATAAGTCCTGCCATAAGGCAGGACTTTAAACTCTTAAAAATTACCTACTATAATGTATTAATTTATCCTCAACATTTACCTATATAAAAATCAATACAGATAAAAACCTATGTAAGCAGATAACCCTTATGTATCCTTTGTTACTTCATTATTCATCATATGCTGCTTAGACGTTGGTCTTCATCCTTAGCTTATTGCGGTAACATATACTTACACAGCTATATAACTGAACTTCATTAGCTCTTCTATATATTTTTTCTTTTGTATTATTTTTCTTTTTCTTTTGTGTTATATACATTTTTTCTTTTGTATTATTTATGCTTTTTCTTTTGTGTTATATGTATATTTTCTTTTGTACTATATAAAGTTTTTCTTTTGTATCAGTCTTTCGACTTCATACAAAGTATAACATACAAAAACTGTATCTACAAGATAGTTTATATTTTTTTAATAATTTCATCCCATTTTGTCATATTTTATATTAATTAGCATATTTATCTGATTAATAGATATATAGTTTTATAATTAATTATTATTTTGGAGGCATATTATATTATTTAGTTTAGATATATTCTTTTGCTTCTTATCAAGCTTTACTTCTTCCTTCCTGGGTATAAGTATCAAGCTGAAATTTTGAACCATTCTACTCCTACCCATAAGCTTAAGCTGAAATTCGTAAAACGCCTTGACTGAATCCATTGTCCCACTCCCCTTGCATAACTCAAAAGTATTTTTTTAAATCTTATAATTAATACTATTCCCATTTATTACCATACCAATTATAACATCTTTCAGCCTTTTATTACTATAATAACATTCCACCAAATAATTCTCTTTGTTTACAGGATTCCACTTATTAATCTCAAGATTATACCTAGAACTTTCAAGAATAATGTCTTTATTATAAATACCTAAAAAGAAGCATCATTAGCTTAATAATTTTTAAGCCTCTGCTGCTATTTTTTAATTTCTATATATATACTTCATTCATTCTATTTAAGCAGTTTGCTCACTTCTTAAAAAAGACAAATAACATAAGCTATATATATTCCAAGAACTGTAAAACCCTGCCACCTTTGAAATCTTCCTTTAATTAGAGCAGGAATCAAGGCTATGGCTGCCACAATAAAGGCTAATGGAATATCTAAAGCTAAGGTTCTTGTAGATACCGGGAGTGCTCCGTTAGTTATCATAGCACAGATAGGAAGTATCAAGGTTGCATCAATAATGTTTGCCCCGATTATATTACCTGCGGACAAAGAGAATTCTTTTCTAATTATTGCATTTATAGTAGTTACCAGCTCTGGAAGAGAGGTCCCTATAGCTACTGCTGTTAATCCAACAACGCTTTCAGGTATACCAACCATGATAGCAAGCTCACTTCCATTATTCACAAGCAGTCTTGAGCCTATCACTATTCCTAGGGTTCCTATGATAAACTTAACAATATTAGTTATCACAGTTTTTCTATCTTTAGGAACTTCTAAGCCTTCAGTGGAATCCTCATCCAATTCCCTAGCACTCTTAATATTTTCATATATAAAGAAGCTAAATAAAGCAAAAAGAATAAGACTTTTTCCAAGGGTAAGCTGTCCCGACATTGATAAAAGCCCTAAAGCAGCTAATACCACTAGGAATAAACCTGCCTTTATTATGAGCTTGCTCCTGTCAAAAACCACCGGCATGAAAATAATACTTATAGCAAGGACCATTCCTGTATTTGCAATAATGGAGCCCATAGAATTTCCTATGGCCATATCTATGCTTCCATTATAAGCAGCCATGGAGGAAACTATAATTTCAGGCAGACTGGTAGCAAGGCTTACAATAGTCGCTCCCACTATAAATTTCGCAATTCCTGAAGCCTCAGCAACCCAGGTAGCCGCATCAACAAAATAGTCTCCCCCCTTAATAATCACTACGAGTCCTATTATAAAACCAATTATAATTATCCAATTCTCCATATTTATCCTCAAATTATAACTTTCATCTCTAGTAATAAGTAATAAGTCAAGTGCCTGGCACCATTGAAATAAAATATCATATTTAGACGAAATATGTCAAAGGTATAAACTGGTATTATAAATACGAAAAATTTGGAAGGAGGAGCAATACGAATTCTATGAAAATCAATAAAAAAAGTAGCATTAGCTTACTAATTTATAAGCCTCTGCTACCTTTTTGTTTATTTATAAATACTTCTAAATGTCTTCATTCACTCTATATAACCAGTCTTCACGCTTCTTAATAAAGACAAAAAACATAAGTTATATATATTCAAGCACTGCAAAGTCCTGCCGCTTTTGAAATTATCCTTTGATGCTACTGATAATAAGTCATAAGTCATGTGCCTGTCACCAGCAAATCCTTATAAAAAACATCTAACTGACCTATGTACTTATCATCCCAGGGCTTATTATCTCCACAATAGTGGATGATTGAGGTGTTTTTTCTCACCCAATCTAAGGTAATGGGCTCTTCTTCATTTTGAGGATGGATATTGTATAGAATCAGGAGTCTTTCACTGAGATTATATATCATAGCATCCACCAGCTTTATTCTTTTTCCATAAACACCGCTGATTATATCC
>JAEXSY010000153.1 GCA_023440105.1 Bacillota bacterium | reverse complement strand
GGATAAATACGATGGAGATATTTCCTCTTCAGTAGTTATTAAGGGAAAAGTAGACACTAAAAGAGCCGGTACCTACACTCTTACTTATAATGCAACAGATAAAAGTGGTAACACTGCTTCAGCAATTCGCGAAGTGGTTGTTACAAAAACACCTAAAAATACTGGTGGAGCAATTTACCTAACCTTTGATGATGGTCCAAGCAGTACTGTTACTCCAAAAATACTAGATATTTTAAAAGCTAATAATGTTAAGGCAACCTTTTTCTTAATTGATTACAGTAATGAAAATGAACACTTAGTAAAAAGGATTTATAAAGAAGGACATACTATAGGCATCCATGGTTATTCTCATGAATACGGTAAAATTTATTCTTCCGAGGAAGCCTTTATGAAGAATATAACTACCTTAAGAAATAAAATCAAAAAAACCACTGGCTGTGATTCTTCAATAATTAGATTTCCTGGAGGAAGTTCAAACACCGTGAGCAGAGATTATAATTTAGGAATAATGACCAGATTAGCCAAGCTAGTAAAAAAGGAAGGCTATAAGTGTTTTGATTGGAATGTAGAAAGCGGGGATACAGATATGACAACTGTTAGTAAGAACAAGATAGTCTCAAAAGTCACTGCTAATTTAGTTAAGAACGGAGATAATATAGTTCTTATGCATGATGCCTCAGCCAAGACAACTACAGCTGATGCCCTGCAGGCAATTATAGATTATGGTAAAAATAACGGTTTTATCTTCCTGCCTATTGATTATTCCACAAAAGAGGTACACCATAAACCAAATAACTAAGCATATAACAAAGAGGCTTCCAAAATTACATGGACAGCCTCTCGTGGGTTAATTCTTCTCATCTAAAAGACTCAAAAGCTACTGATTAACCAATAGAAATGTTTTTGAACTTTTATCCTTATATTAATTGTAAAATGGTATTATACTTAATAGTGGAATATACCTAATTGTTATAAATATAAAAGACTAAATTGAGGAGTTTATATATGAGAAAAAAAGATATACTTGAGTTGAAAAGACGCTTAAAAAAGGATTACTGCACCTTCACTAAGCTCTGCGGCTGCTATGTCAGCGGAGAAAAGCATATTATTTCTACCTTTAGAGAAACCTTTCTAAACCTGGAGGAGGAGGAATATTTCAAATACTTAGAGATTGCAAAGAAAGTGATGTCTGGAACCTTAGGAAATAATATTTTGGAGCTTAATTTTCCTTTAGGAGAGGATTTAAAGAATGAAAAGCAATATTTCCTCTTGGAGCTTAAGAGCAGTCAGCTAAAGAATGATGACCTTTTAGAAGAGTTTTATCAATCAATAATAGATAATTACAGCTATACAGGTAACTTTTTAATACTTCTATACCATGATTCCTATGATGTTATTACTAAGACTAAGGATGATTTAAAGCTGGATGAATCGGAAGAGGTATATGAGTATATTCTCTGCGCAATCTGTCCTGTTTCTCTTTCAGCTCCTGGTCTCAGCTACTTTGATGAGGATAATAAGATAAAGGCAAGAATAAGAGATTGGGTAGTTGAGGCTCCTGCTAACGGCTTTATATATCCTGCCTTTATAAGTAGAAGCAGTGATGTAAATGCTGTTATGTATTACACTAAAAACCCTAAGGATCCCCATCCAGAACTGATGGAGGATACACTCGGCTGCTATTCCAGACAGACTGCTGCTATACAGAAGCAAGCCTTCCAGGAAATAGTTAAGGAGTCCTTTGCAGATGAAGAAAAGGCTGAAAAAATCTTCATAGAAATACAGGATAATCTCAACACCATGGTAGAGGAGCATAATTCTACCTATGAGGATGTGGAATCCGCCGAGCCCATAACACTATCGGAGAAGGAAATACAGAATCTGCTGCTAGAAAGTGGTGTCCCTGAAGAGGTTACAAGCAAGATTGAAAGGTCCTATGGAGAGCTCTTTGAGGGGGACCTTCCCATGGCAGAAAACTTAATTGATGCCAGAGCTCTAAAGCTAAGCGACCAGAGAAAGAAGGAAAAGTATCTAGAAAAACAGGTGGAAATCCTGCAGTATAAGCTAGAACAGGTGAAGCAGGAGGCTGCTGTAGATGAAGCAGAGCAAGGGACTGAAGAAGAAGTTCTGGAAGAGCTTGATCAAGATAATGTAGAGATAGAAGATGCTAATGACATGGAAGATGAAGACACAGCTCAATATGACGTTGTCCTTCAGGTAAAGCCAGAAAAAATTCCTCAAATAAAGACTGAGATAATTGATGGACATAAATGCATAATCATACCCATAGAAGAGGATGAGCAGGCTAAGGTAAATGGTAGAGAGGATTTGATTTAAGATTCTTCTTTCATTTGCAAGGAAGTGGATTAATATAATAATAGGAGCAGCTAAAGCGTATATAAAAGCTTTAGCTGCTCCTAAAATATTCATGAGCTTATTCTATCTTGCTTATTGTTTCATCATAGATGCTTTGAAGCTTTTCTATGATACTCTGAAACTCTGTATCATCGTACAAGCCACGGAAGGTCTTCAACAGCTCAGCTTCATCCAATCCATTAATTGATACTTTCTTAGAGTAAATATGAGTATATTTTGCTTCTGGGTTAAAGCCCTTTTTGTTAAATCTAATGCCCTTTTCCTTTATGGCTTCCATCAGGAGAACACGCATATCTCCTTCAATTGGCCCCACTTCCAGAGTAAAATACAGTGAAGCTTCATCATAGCCATACCAGATTAAAAATGGTCCATTATGCCACCACCACTTTTCTCTTGTCTCACCTAGCTTCTCCTTGAAGCTATCAAAGAGTGGAAGCACAAAGGATAGATGTTTAGAGGAAATTCGGTAGTGACTTTCTGTAAGCTTCAAGTCTCTCATAAAGCTTTCAAAAGCCTTTGGAACCTCTTCTGGTCTATGAGAACCTCTGTCCCCTATAACCTTTGTTATCTCTTCATTTATTGGAGTATTATTATTTAAAATAGCAGCAACCCTATTTTTAAGGGAAGTAAATTCCGAGCTATTATATAAGTCAAGCATTCCCTGAGTAAGGTCACTCTTGTCATTCCAGTTATTTATATCAATAGCTTTTGTGAAAATTCTGGTGTAGCGAGCCCCTTCCTGCTTTGACTTTTCTTTTATAGATAAGCCCGACTCCTGCAGCTTTTCTAGAAGAGCTAGTCTTGATTCGTACTCTATAGGACCAACCTCTACAATAAGGCGCAATCTGCTATCATGCCCCTGCTCAAACCAAACAACCAAACCTGTCCCCAGCCAATAGCTTTCCTCTCTAAGCCTCATTTTTACAATAGGCTCCCATTCTGGAGGCAGCAAGGAAGGTACCGTAGGATGAACATTATGAAGAACCTGACCATTAAATTGACTCTGAATAAAGTCCTCAAAGCTGTAGGATATAATATTCTTACCATGCTTAAATATATAGTCAATAGTATGTCTGTATTTCATTACAAATTCAGTTTTATAACCAGAATTAAAGCTCAAGAGCTTACTAATTGAAGGTATCTCTTCAAAGAGACTGCTGATTACACTGCTATAGCTTCTATATAAGGTTATTGCTTGTAGTATCTGCTCTTTATTGGGATAAAACAAATCCTTCAGAACCTGTTGATAATCCTTTATAAAGCAATAAACATCAGCACTTAATTGATTCTTCTGAAGCATAAGGATAGTATTAAGTATTCCTTCTATCTTCTCATGGGTAAGAATAAAGTACTCTTTATTAGAGGGCTCTTCCCCCTGAAGAGTTAAGTATATGGGTATTATTTTAAAGCCTTGAAATTTTTCCTCTACAAAGGCAAGATAATCATCTAATTGATTCTGTGACTCAGTAGAGTATATTTTATTTTCTATGAAAACAACCAGCTTTAGCTGCTGATTAATAATTACTAAGTCTATGAATCGATTATTGTGAGTTTTCACTTCCCTGTATACCTGACTTCCCATCAATGAATTGTTGAGAATAGCCTCTACCAGCCCACATTTAAGATTATTACTATTTTCCTCTATAAGTATAAGAGTCTCTAGGATTTTACGAAAAAAATAATCCTGAAGGCTATGATTTTCCTTTGGATTTAAAAGCCAAGCAAGGATATTTGAATGACGAATTTCATGCCCCTCCAGCCTCAGTACCTTCAAAACATTAAAAGCATTAACCTGCTGATTCAGCTTCTGAAAGCTTATATCATTTTCCAGCTCAAATAAGTCTTTATTTTCCATGGTGTCCCCCCTATTAGTCTATAAGCTTATTTCCCCACTGTATATTATTGAGTCTTAACATATAGCTATTCTTTAATCACAAAAATTATGATTCTTTGCTCCCCATTCACAAAGCTCCTCCAAAACTGGCAATAAAGTTTTTGCTTTTTCTGTAAGATAATACTCAACCTTTGGTGGAACTTGAGGATATTCCTTTCGCATTACAAGACCATCAGCTTCTAATTCCTTCAGCTGTGAGCTTAACATTTTAAAGGTAATAGTTCCTATCTGTCTTTTAAGCTCATTAAAGCGTACTGGCTGATTCTCTGCCAAAAGATAAATTATAACCATCTTCCATTTGCCACCTATGACTGATATTGTATAGCCAAAAGGTGTATCCTGAATATTCTTAACCTTACCTTGATACTCAGCCATGCCCATATCTACACTATCCTTTCAGGTAGTACCTAACAAAAAAGTGCGTACTACTTTTTTCCTTTTTATTAGTTTATACTAACTTTACATTAAAAGTAAAGGAGAGAAAAATATGGCTAATATTAAAACCTATTTTCATGGCGTTTCATGGGAGGAGACTTATGGTCTTTCACAGGGATACAAGGTGGATAATACCATCTATATCTCCGGTCAGTTTTCTCATGATATAGATGGAAACTTCATTGGAGAAGGAGACTTCGAGACACAGACTCGCCAAACCTTAGAGAATCTGGATAGAGTTCTAGATGGCTTTGGAGTTACTAGATCAAACATCGCTGAAATGGAGATATTTCTCACAAATCCTAAGGAGCACTTTGAGCAGTGTGTAGTTATGTTCAAGGAATATGTAGGAGATCATCGTCCTGCTGGTACCTTGATCGGTGTGTCAGGACTAGCTTTTCCTCATCAGTTGATTGAGATAAGGGCTGTGGCACATACTAATTAAATCTTAAATGATTTTTCATTTCCAAGTATTATTAATATATGCTCCCCCATTCCCTAGTATGGAAACAGGAAGCTTAATAATTGATAAAAACAGGAAGCTTAATAATTGATAATAATAGGAGCAGCTAAGACTTAATATAAAAGCCGTAGCTGCTCCTTAAATACATTAAATAGTGAAACATAGAGGATAATTGCTTGAATAAATACAGTTTAATTTATATCATATTTTGAAATCAGTCTGAAGATATTCTTCCTCAGAAAGTACCATATCAAAGCCTCCGACAGCTTCTCCTAAATGTTTATTAATTCCTGCATAACTCATACTACTATCCTCGTATTTACGAAAATTATATACTGCATAATTCATAAGCTTTCTATTAAAGAGGCCTATATCCACCAAAATGTTAAAATCTTCCATAGTAAGTCCTGTTACTTTATTAAATAATTGGGGTTCTATTTGTGTTATAACATCTTGTAAATTTTCTTCCCTCTTATCAGTAAGATACATAAATAAAGGAATTCTACTGGCAAGAATTTTAAGATTATCTCTTATCATTGCTCTCTTATCTTTATTTTCTTTTTCTTTATCACTTTTCTTTTTTCTCTCTCCAGGAGATAGATCTCTATGCTTACTTGTATCTTCTAGGTCTTTAATTTCTTTCTCATTATTGATTATTATACTTATATCACGTTTAGCATTTCTAAAACCTTCAATGGACATAATTGTATTTAGAGCTTTATCATCCTCGAGTACTCTTTTAAATGTTATATTATCAACATTAACCAATAAGGCATTATTCCATCCTTTTGCTAAAAGAGTGGCTGTAGTCCTCCCCATAGCTATATCTAATAGCCCAGCAGCATCTACCTGTTCCATTGCAAAACCATCATATGCTAATACCGGAAGGAACTTAATAAATTCCTGTACTTTGTCCACAATATTACCACGTTCAGTATTTATATTATCGCAGTAGGATGCAATTTGAGCCAAGGCTCTCTTTGGAGCAAAGTCAAAGATATAGCATTGCTCTTTAATTATTATTTCATCTTCTTCTCCTTGTACATTCCATGGCGACTGGACTCTAAAAGCTGATTGAAAATAAGTTTCTGGGCTCTTCAGGTTGCGAAGCATAAAAATAGCTGTCCATGGCTTTACTGTAACACCTGTTGTAAGCTTTCCACAGGTTAAAGTTATAGTGTTGGTATTTAAACCACTTCCAATAGCCTGCTCTACTGGCTGCAATGCCTTAGCTCCAATGCCTGCTGCTGTTCCTGCAGCAACGATTACCTTATACTTCTTATAAAAACTATTCTGGGACTCACTCAATAAATTTTTCATTGCATAACAAGAGGAAACAGAGGGTAAAAACCATAATGTATGAGATAGGTTACTCATTAATCTCACATCTGAAAAAGGAAATGGAGGTTTTTCTGCCCCTAACTTCAAGCTATCTAAAGATGTCTCTTGAAGTGAACCTCTTATAAGATCCAACCACTTTTGAACCTCATTTTTATATTTAAAAGTATATTCACAGTCAATATCTTCCGCTGAGAAAAAGGTATTTAAATCAAACTCATCATACTCTCCCTTGGAAGCAATATTTCTAATTTCCTCCGGTAGCTTATAGGTAAGAAGGATGACTTCAGGAAGCTTTTTATAAGGGTTATTTTTTCCCTTCCAATTAGCTTTTGCCTGCTGCTCATCATTATATGTCCAGCTATATATCTGTTCTTCTATAAATTCTCCGTTAGAAATTGCTCTAAATGGTGTTCCTGAAAGATATAGAAAACGTTTTGCTGAAATAATTATATTATTCTTATCTAACTCCTCTAGGTTTTCCTCAAATCCATCCTCAGAATATAATTCCTTAGCAGCTTCCCTCCATGCTCCAAAATGATATTCATCAAACACCATGAGATCCCATTCAATATCATAAACCCATTTATTCTTTTGTTTTATGCTCCCATCCTCTGCCTTTCCTAAATAATCTTGAAAGGATCCAAAGGTAACAATAGGCTTTTCCTTATCTATCTCTTCATAAATAACATCCGTAGAGTCTATAAATTGCCATCCTTCAAAATCAATATGGCTATTTAAATCTTCTTTCCAAGAATTCATTACTGCTGGTTTAAAAGTAAGAATTAGAACTCTCTTAAATCCCATTCTTTTAGCTAATTGATAAGTAGTAAAAGTTTTGCCAAACCTCATCTTACAATTCCATAAAAAATGAGGCTTCCTATTATTTATCTCACTATCACTAGCAATATAATATTCTATAGTCTTTTTTATAGCCGCTTCCTGCTCATATCTTAATTCAAAGGTTTCAGTTCTATTTTCTGTATTACGAATCCTCTTTTTAACCGCGATTATAGCAGCTTTTACAGCATCTAGACTACATTTAAACCATTCACCACTTGAGCACTCAATCCCGTTGTTTTTTAGATACTTGTGAACATCTTTATCAATAAATATTGATCCATCATCTCTTATAGAAGCTTCATGCCACAACATACTATAGGGCTTAATACCGCAAGGTAATAAAATTGGGTACTGCTCTTTTATTCTATCCTCAGGATTCTTTCTAGTGGTATAGCCAACCTTTAACCAGCCTGGGTAATTTTCATCAGAATAGACATATATTTGAGGATAGACAATCTTTTTCTCTATAAAAGGCTTATTACTATTCATCAGAATAACTCCCCTGGTCACTCATTGCTTCTTTGCTAAAATCAGGTGTCAAGGTACGTATACAAGTTATCTCCTCTTCCGTAAGGTTATATTTTTTAAAGAGCTCTTCATCGGTCCAAGGTTTGCTAAAATCCTGTATAGGAACAAAGGAATAAACAGCTTTTGGAGCCATCATTGTATTCTTTTTTAAAGTTACAAGAAAATGAAAAAATTTAGTCCTTATATAACTAATTACGTTATAACATTCTTCCTTTGTATTGAATGGCCCTACCATAATAAAAGTTTCTGTACAAATACTTCCTGGCTCACAGTATAATGGTTTTATATTATCATCCTTACTATTCCCAGTTCCAATTGCTCTTGGTATTATTACTTTATGCTTATCAATACAGTCTTTATTTGTAGGTATATCATTAGAATCTATATACGTAATTAATTTATTCTTAGAATATACTTTAATTGAACCAGTAAAAGGTTTATCTTTTCCTTGATAGAAAGTTCTTAATCCAAACGGCTTTTGTGCACTTAAAATCTTATCAAAAGTACCTTCACCAAAACTAATAATCTTTTTATATATTGATATAGCTTCATTAATTCTAATAAAAATATCACATCCTTCTTCCATCAAAGGACGTTCTGCAACAGATAAGACATTATTATTTTGGTGACTATAAACCTTACAATCACCTGGTCTATCTCTATCCCATAAAAAATAACAAACTCCGCCTTTAATCTCAACACCTTTAAAGCACTCAGAAGCATCCCAATAATCATGTATCACTCTAATTCTTCTATCCCTTAACATTTCATATCTAAATGCATCTAAGCCTTTACCACCTGCGAACCATCTAGAAGGAATTATCATTGTTATAAATCTTGGATTTAAAGCTTTAGCTAGATTTACGAATTCATGATAAAGAGGTTTTGCACTAGCCTGAGCTCCACCATCACTAAGCTGATAAGGTGGGTTTCCTATCACCACATCGAATTTCATACCTTTAAATATCTCCTTAATATCTTGATGAATAAACACATAGGCATGATTTTCAAGGTTAGCCGGTCTATCATATTTATCTCTTGAAGCTCCGCACTTAATACACTGGCCATCCTTCCATTGGTGTTCTAATCTTTTATAATAAATGTTTCCACTGTTATTTCTAAAGTCTGTACATATTGAATATTTACCATTAGCTACTTTGGAGCAATATAGACTTCTCCTTGTCATAAGAGAAGTTATTTCAGTAATACTTATGCCAAAAACCTGTTTAGTAAGGATATGATTAATCCTTTCTTGTCTGTCGGGAATACTATACTTAAGTCCTTCTAAAAGTCTTTTTGTTATCTCTCTAAGGAATACTCCTGTTTTACAGCAGGGATCTAAAAAGGTTATTGATTTATCACTCCAGATTTCTCTAGGCAATAAGTCTAAGACAGCATTAGCTACCTCTGGAGGAGTAAAAACCTCATCATTACTTAGATTTACGAGGCAGCTTAGTATATCAGGATTATAATTCTCTTTATAACTACTCATAAGATAGCACCTCCTTAAAAGGTACTTCCTCATAATCCTTTCTAGATTTTACATAATTACATTCTTGAGAAGAAAATTGCTCATAAACCTTCATATCATTGAAAAGAAAATCTTTTCTTGTAACCTTATCCTCGTTAAACTCCCACTGACAAATATATATAGGTTTGCTCTCCACTCCTCCTGTAATACCCGTTAAACTGTTTCCCCAAATTATATTTTTCTTTAATAAGTACCTAACGGCTTCTGTTAATTTATCACATACTGTTTGTCCAAATAGTTTTTCATACTCTTTACAAAATAATCTATAAAGTTTTTCCCGACATTCCTTGATATTATCTTCCAAGATATCTATCCCATATAAACTACTTATAGCTACAAAAGAGTATAGTTCGTATTTGCTTTGGTTACTTTTATATTTCTTCCTAACCTGATAAAGCTTTCTTTCTAAAATCTTTACCAAGAAGTTCCCATTTCCAACGGCAGGTTCTAAAATTTTTGATTCGATACGAATGATCTCTCTAGAAACAAGATTTAACATATTCTCAATTTCTCTATCATTAGTAAATACTTCTCCAAAATCAGCTACTCTATCCTTAGTCTTAATCTGATTTTGCACTATTTACTACCCCTTATAATTTATATCTTCTTTAATCATATTTAAAAAAGTTATAAGATATTCATTTAACACATGTAAAATTATGTTTCTATGGAATATAAACACAATTTTTTGTTATGATATAAATAAGAGGAAAAATTATGTATAGTTTAGGGATATAGGAGGACTTACTATGGGGGATTACAGAATATTACACTGTGGACATTCAACAGAGAACTTTAACTTATGTGTTACAAACAAAATAGCAGGTTTCACAAAGAATGTGGCTAGAGAAGGCGATATTATTTATATTTCAGTTATATCTGATAAAAAGAATCTATGTTGTGCTAGAGGTACATTGGGTAAGGTGACTGATTTAAAACCTTGGGAAGATAGAGAAAGATACGTAGTAGCCTTTAGGATAAACAATATTGAATTCTGTAACCCTTTTGAACTAAAAATTTTAAGCAATGTTGGTGGACCAAGTTGGGGATTGAAATATATTCAAGCCTCAAAAAGAATAGCCGATGCAGAAGCAATAAATTTATTAAAAGACTCCTTTGACAGGAATAAAAGAGACAATCCATATTTATTTGACTTAAAAGATGAAATTGCAATAACTGAAACTGAAAACCAAGTTTCTACTCCTGTGAATAATATAAATAATGAATCCATAGAAGAATATACTAATAACTATGATACAAATAGCTTAGAGATTTTGGATACTTTTAGAACAATACAGTTTAAAAATGAGACCGATAAGGTTAGAGGATTAGAGCCTCTAGTTACAAAGTATTTTTATCAGCTATTTCCTCATTTTAATATAGATAACACTATACTGATACCAGATAATAGATTATTCACAACTGTAGGAATAAAGAATGAAAAAAATGAAAATATCGCTGGTATAAAAACAATTCCTGATGCAATACTTCTTACCTACGATAAGCACTCTCCTAATTCAGCTATTAGAATTAACCTTATTGAATATGAATGTTATGGTGAAAGTAAAACTAGTAACTCACAGAGACTAAGATATTTAAATGGTATAGTAATTCCTCAATTAATAAGATTTGCTTCTACATTTAGTATTGTCACCGATAAAAAAATGAGAGAAAACACCATAGATGAATGGATAGAAAAAATAATAGATTATAAAGACACAGACATGCAATTAAATGAAAAAGTTACCTCTTGGATGAGAGATTTATATCCAGATCTTCAAGAGCAAAAAATTGAAAGAACCTTTGAGAAAGAGCTTAGAAATGCCTTCAAATTTAACATCAATATAATATTAATCATCGATGAGCTTACACCAGATCAAAAGACAACAATTGCAAATATAATAAAATCCTCCAAACTTAATAATTATGGAACTCAAAATAAGGATAATTATATAGAATTCAGTTCATACGTAGTTAAGCTACACCAAAAAATTGATGTTAATAATCAAGAAAGCTATGCATTATCCTTTCAGGAATAAGTAAAAAATAACTACAAACAAAATTATGTTTGTAGTTATTTTAAATTACGCAATATCCTCTGTATTCTTACTAATGTCATCTACAACAGCCATTATCTCCTTAGCTGTTCCCATATCCTCTTTAAAAAGGGCTACTATACTTCCAACACTTCTAAAGGGTTCTTCCATTAATACAGATTTATCCTCTATAAAGCCGTTGGCAACAATATAGTCTATTATAAGTCTTACAAAACGAATCTGATTAACATTGAGTTTCTCTTCTGATAGAAATTTACTAAAGGCCTCATTGGCAGCTTCTCTCTCTAGTCCAACTACCTTTCTTACGAGCTTGCCTATAGGAGTCTTTCCATATTCCTTTTCGTACTCTTCTCTGGAGCCAAGCTCTTTCCAAAGGATTCTTTCTAATTCTTTATAATCAGTATCCGTAAGCTTTTTATTATTTCTAAGCTTATATACAGAAGTTATATCCTTATGCTCCTTAAGATAGTATTCAACTTTTTTTCTGTAATTCTTAAGATTATTACCTAAGTATATTGCTTCTCCCTCTTTAATTTCCACAATTTCATCGGTAAAATTCGTATAATAGATTTGTTGAGTAGTTTTCTTTATATACTTAATCAAATCCCTAAGAGCTTCCCTGACCATTTCTAGTTCAAAGATATTAATCCCTTCCCAGAAACTATCATTTAATACTCTTTCAATAACTTCCTTCTGCTCTTTTACTTGAGGTATAGTATATAGCTTGGAAAGTTCTTCAGCAGTTTTTATAATACTCTTTATCGGCTTTCTAGCATCATTTTTTTGAAGCAGGGCTAAATTTACCGTATATATAAGATAGTCAAATCTCCTTGCCAGTTCATCCTCTTCTTCCGGTACTAATAAAGGAGATATATGCGATTTAATATCTGATACCTCTTGTACACCAAGATTCATCCATGCATTTTTATCCTTATAAGTTTCAACATATCTTTGATGAAGCTTAACTCTAAAGCTATCTGGATTAAGATTATTAACTTCCTTTATAGCTTCATTAACAAGTGAATTTCTATATTCAATATAGCTGTCCTCATCGTAGCTAGAGTCCTGAAGCTCTCTAATAATATGGACCTTAGTATTAAATATCCTTTCACTTAAGGTTTCCATTATTCCGTTTTCAATTCCTTTAGTGTTCACTCTAAAGAACTCAAAGTTATTACAGAAATCAAAGATAAGGAATTTTTCTTTATCAATACCAGCTCCAAATAAATCCTTGCAGAGTCTAGTACCTCTACCTATCATCTGCCAGAACTTAGAATAGGATCTTACCTTCTTAAAGAATACAAGATTAAGTATTTCTGGTATATCTATACCTGTATCCAGCATATCAACAGATACAGCTATTTGAGGCATCTTATCCTTGGTACTAAAATCATCGATTATGGTATCAACATATTTTATGCTGTAATCTATTTGCTTTATAAAATCAGAACCATATTCAGGATATCTCTTATTAAACCTATCAACGATGGCTTTAGCATGAGGAGTATTTTTAGCAAAGATAATTGTTTTTCCAAGCTTATCTCCCCCTTCTACCTTAAAACCTTTTTCCATTAAGGTTTTTAAAACCATATCAATGGTATCAGAATTAAAGAGCCATTCATTTATGGCAGTACTAGAAACCACGTCATCGATTGTTTCATCATCCTCAAAGGTTTTTTCAAATTCTTCTTTTTCCTCTTCAGAAAGCTCATCATAATGGATTCCTTCTTCCATTATTTTTGACTTAACCTCTATGGTAGAATAATCTACTAGATATTTATCCTGCACAGCCTTATCAAGCTCATAGGCAAAGGTAGGTACCCCTCTCTCTAAATCAAATACTCCATAGGTATTCTTATCAATCTCATCCTTTGGAGTAGCTGTAAGGCCTAAAAGCATGGCATCAAAATAATCGAAGAGATCCTTATATTTTTTATATATACTCCTATGGCTTTCATCAACAATTATCAGATCAAAATGCCCTGGTGTAAAAATCTTTGTACCATGATTATTCTTCTTTTCATCTATGGCATTAAGCATGGTAGGATAGGTAGAAAAAATCATCCTGGCCTGCTCAGGATTTTCTTTATTATCTAATAAATTGCATAGGGTTAGATTAGGCAAAAGGTTATTGAAGTTATTCTTGGCCTGTCTTACTAATGCTTTTCTATCAGCTAAAAATAGGATATTCTTAACATAGTTATGCCTGGTTAAAACATCGACTATAGATATGGCTGTCCTAGTCTTTCCCGAGCCTGTAGCCATGACTAGAAGCATCTTTCTGTATTTTCGTTTCACCGCATCACAGACAGCAGCTATCGCTTCCTTTTGATAATATCGTCCGCTGATATTTTCATTAATATCAATATTATCCAGTGGCTTAATGAGACTTCTTCTATCTACCTCTAGCTGAAGCTTTTC
>JAEXSY010000144.1 GCA_023440105.1 Bacillota bacterium | reverse complement strand
TATCTTTCTTAAAAGCTTATCCATTACAAAGGCAACTCTTGCTATATAGCCCGAATCCTCTAGTATAGATAGGAAAAAGAATAGCGTAACTATTATGGGCAAAAAGCTCAGCACACTTCCTACACCGCTGAAGACACCATCTATAATAAGGCTATGGACTACAGGATTAATACCATAGGAGCTTAGGAGCTTATCCGCTGAATCTGTAATGGCTGTAATTCCAAAAGCAAGGATATCACTAAGGAATGAGCCGATAACGTTAAAGGTAAGATAAAAAATCAAAAGCATTATTGTTAGGAAAATAGGTATAGCAAGATACTTATGAGTAAGTATGCTATCGATTTTAATGCTTCTCTTATGCTCCTTGCTTTCCTGGCATTTTACCACAGCTTTGCTGCATATGTTCTCTATAAAGGTATATCTCATATCTGCAAGGGCAGCATTTCTATCCATACCAAGCTCTTCTTCCATTTCCTTAATACCATGGTCTATCATGTCCATCTCATTATCACTTAAATTAAGGCTATCAATTATCGCCTGATCCTTTTCTATAACCTTGGTGGCTGCAAATCTGCTGGAAATTCCAAGGTTTTCTGCATGATCCTCAATTAAATGAGAGACTCCGTGAATGCATCTATGGACAGGTCCTGAGGTGCAAAAATCCTTATTAACAGAGATTTTTCTTTCCTTAGATACCTTAAGTATGTTATTTGTTAATTCAGTTATACCTTCATTTTTTGATGCGCTTATAGGGATAACAGGTATGCCCAATGCCTCAGATAGCTTGGATATATTAATTGTTCCACCATTATTTCTAACTTCATCCATCATATTGAGAGCTAAAACCATAGGAATATTCAATTCTAAAAGCTGAAGAGTAAGATATAGATTTCTTTCAATATTCGTTGCATCTACTATATTTATAATACCGTTAGGCTTCTGATTAATAAGAAAATCTCTTGTGACGATTTCCTCATGGGAATAAGGCCTTAAGGAGTATATCCCTGGAAGGTCTGCCACGGTGAAATTATTTAAACCTATGATTTCTCCAATCTTTTGTTCCACAGTTACCCCAGGAAAGTTTCCTACATGCTGATTAGAGCCTGTAAGCTGATTAAATAGGGTGGTCTTACCGCAGTTTTGGTTTCCTATTAGTGCAAAAATCATAGAATCCCACCTACCGGTTCCACTTGAATATTTCTTGCATCCTCTAATCTCAAAGTAAGCTCATAACCCCTAACATGAACTTCAATAGGATCTCCTAAAGGAGCTACCTTCCTTATATATATTTTCGTTTTGGGGATCAAGCCCATATCTAATAGACGCAAGCGCAGCTCCCCCTCTCCCCCTACATTTGTTATTATAGCCTCCTTATTCAGCTCTAAAGTATCTAGAGTCAAAATTAACACCCCTTTTTTGGTTAGCTAAAGCTAATTATATGACATAGTTAGTCTAATATAATCATTTATAAAAGTCAATTATCTGTGTTGAAAATGATAGAATACTGTAAAAATTCCGATTAGACTGGTGATTTATCAATGGTCTGTGATAGGTTATTCAGGTAACCTTTCCTTTCTCCTATTCATAGTATATAAAAAAATATTAGGAAGTGAATTTTACGAGCTTAATAAGTAAATCATTATATTTTACTTTAGTAAGGCTTGGTGCTATTGAAGAAGCAAGCTTTGAAAGACGGATTAGAAGTTTTAATAAGAATAATATAAATACTCTTAAGAGAATAATTGAAAGAAATAAAAGCTCTGAATATGGGCTAAAGCATAATTTTGAAGAAATTAAATCCATAGAACAATACAAATTACAGGTCCCTTTAAGAGACTATAATGATTATTTCCCTTATATTGAAAGAATGGCTAGAGGAGAAAAGAATATTCTTGTAAGTGAGCCTATAGAGTATTTTAGCCATACCTCAGGAACTACCGGAAGTCAAAAGCTCATTCCCTCTACTAAGAGCAGCAGAAGGAAGGCTTCAAAATATATGGCCATATTAACGAGCCGTTATGCCTACAAAAACTTTAAAAGTAATTGGACCTTTGGGAGGGGACTAATGCTGGCGGATATAGTTAAAACCTCCTATACAGAGGCTGGTATACCAATTTGCTCAGGGACCTCAGGAGGCTTTAATTCTATTAAAAGAATGATTCCCTATCTATATACCTCCCCCTTAGAAGTGATGAAAATCACTGATAAACACACAGCACTATATCTCCACTGTCTCTTTGCTTTAAAGGATAGAAGCTTATCCTTTATAAGCAGTGTATTTATATCTAATGTACTTGATTTTTTTAGACTGATGGAAAAAAGTAAAAAGGAGCTAATAAAGGATATTAAAGAAGGGAGGATAAATAGAGCTCTGCCCCTAGAGGACAAGGTGAGAAAGAGCTTAAATATCCTCCTCTTCCCCGATGCAGCTAGAGGAGAAGAGGTGTTTCAGGAATTTAATAAGGGCTTTAAAGGAGTTGCCAGAAGATTGTGGCCTAAGCTTAGCTATATTATGGCAGTTACGTGAGCAAATTTTTCTATTTATGATAGTGAGGTAGACTATTTTACCGGTGGAGTACCTATTTACTCACCAGCCTATGCTGCTTCAGAAGCTCTTATGGGGATAAATAAATCCACCTCAAAGATTAGCTATATCATGGTTCCCGACACAGCCTTTTATGAATTTATACCAATAGATAATGAAAAAGTTGGTGAAATAGTTTCTTATGAGGCTCTGGAGCCTGGGAAAAGCTATGAGATAGTTATTACCAATCATGCTGGCTTATATCGCTATCCCATGGGTGATGTGGTAAAGATAATTGGTTTCTATAAGGGGGCTCCTGAAGTAGAATTTTTATACAGAAAAAATCAGCTCTTAAACATGGTCTCAGAGAAAACCACTGAGGAGCATGTGACTTATTCCATACTGGAGACTATGAAAAGGATAAATATTAAGCTCATTGATTATACAACCTCACCTGATATATCTGTATCTCCCGGAAGATATATCTTCTATTTGGAGATAGCTAAAACTCCTAGAAGAGAGTCTGTGAAGGAGATTGAGAAAGCTTTAGATAAGGAGCTTCGGATTGCAAATCCAGCCTATGATAGGGCGAGAAAAGGAAATAGACTAGGCTGTGTTAAGGCTCAGCTCCTTGTGCCGGGGACCTTCAATGCTATTAAGGAAAGCTTATATAAAAAAGGTGTTTCTAAAAATCAGCTAAAAGTACCTAGAGTTCTCAATAAGAATCATGAGGCCATAAGCATAATTAAGAAAAATATTCAGCTTTGATGAAGCTATTTATAAAGCCATTAGCAGTTAAACCTAATATTCTCCTCAAAAGCATAATATTTTACCTATATATAAAAGTTAAAGTTTCATAAAATTAAAGTATAGAAAAGGTTTAACTAAAGGAGAATGATATGGAAGAAAGAGATTTTACTAATAATGGCTTTTATAGATTTTCTGTATTCTTTTGGAATATGGTATTAAGCAATCTATTCCTACTAATTACTAATATACCTGTGATTATTATCCTTTTAATGGCTCCTAAAATGAATATATGGTATTTTCAGCTTAGTCTAAGCTTCTCCCTAATACTAGGAGCACCAGGGCTTACTGCCTTATATTCTCTGATGAATAAGCTTATAAAGGATAAATACATAAGAGTGGTAAGGGATTATTTTAAAAGCTATAAAGAAAGCTTTGCCCAGAGCATTTTATTAGGTGGCTTAATTATACTATTTATGAATATTCTCTACCTGGATATTTTAATGTTTAGGAGCTCTGGTTTTTCAGGATTAAACTATGTATTTATAGGGCTGATTTGTGTATTAGCTTTGATAACTACCTATGTGTATCCTATTATAGGAAGCTTCAATTTGAGAGGAAAGGACATCCTTGCCCTTTCTGTTTATTATGGAATAAGAAGATTCCCTTTTACACTGTTAAATGGTGCTATATTTATAGCTTTAGGCTTCGCCATACTCAATATATCAATATTTTTTTCCTTGATAGGCTTCTCTTTAGCTGTCTATGCCATAATGCTCTATCAGAGAAAAATGCTAATAAAAATAGAAGAAAGCCTGGAGGAAGGGAGATAATAAAATGGAGAAGAAGATAGTAGCCTTTGGTGATTCACTTACCTTTGGTCATGGCGTGACAGAGGAAAATAAGTGGACAAACCTTCTTGAAAAGGAATTAGAAATAAAGGTTATAAACTCTGGTATTAATGGCAATACCTCGGCTCAGGGACTTTGCAGGATACAGGAGGATGTATTAGATCATAAGCCGGATTTTGTGATAATAAACTTTGGTATGAATGATCACTTCCTCTGTGATATGGGGAGGGCAAAGGTTTCCTTAGAAGAATATAGGGAAAATATCCTTCAAATAATTAAGAAAACAAAGGATATTGGTTCAGCTCCTATATTAGTGCTACCTCATAAAGTGTTGGAGGGGAACATGGGAGATGAAGAAGGAAGAGGAGCTACTTATTATTATGGAAGGCATAACCCTCTCTGGTATATTCCCGTAGGAGGAGCCAATGAGCAGTTAAAGAAATACATAAATGCGGCTCGGTCAAGCGCTATGGAAGAAAAGGTGCCTATAGTAGATATGTATGCATATACAGAAGACTTAAATCCTCACAGCTATTTGATAACTCTTGAAAATTCTACAGAGGAGGATGGAGTTCATATAAATTCTTGGGGAGCAGAGCTCTATGGAAGAATGATTAAAGAAAAGCTTTTAGAATTATTATAAGATATAAAATGCCACAGGAGAAAGGTTAATACCTTTCCACTGTGGCTTTATATAAATTATAATGGGAGGCTTTATTTTTCATAGGAGACATCGGGCCATTGAAGCTCGAAGCCTTCTTTTACTAAGAGGTTTTGGAAATCCTCAAGATATTTGCTGTTATTTCGCAGCTCTTTTGGTGAAATATTATTATTCATACAATAAGCTGCAGCATAGCCTGCTGCCTCACCAACATTCCATTCTACAGGGTGAAGTCTGTAGCAGCCATTGGTTATATGGGTAGTTCCTATATTCTTGCAGGCAGCTAATAGATTGTTTACCCTTTGAGGTATAAGGCTTCCCAGAGGTATCTGGAAGGGAAGGGAAGGAATATCCACATAGGTTCTGCCAGCGGTGCTTGGATGAAGATCTATTCTGTAGGCACCAACACCTATAGAATCCTTAAACTCCTCTGCTTTCCTGCCTTCTCTCATTTCGTAGCCAACATGCTGCTCAAGAACTGTGAACTCAGCCTTTATTCTTCTAGCTTCTCTAATATAAGGCTGCATGGCAAGTCCATGATCCGTGCCTGTAATGTCCCCTCGAAGTCTAAGACCTGGATAGCCCTGCTTCCCATCAGCTCTTGGTGCTTCCGTCTGCATCCAGTACAGAAGGGAAAGGCTAAGCTGCTTAGCACCCTCTATATGTTTTTTGGCTTCCTCTTCGCTTACCTCAAATATTGGTCCAAGCCAATAATCGTTTTGTGGCCAGTTAACTAAGGTTACACTGCTATCAAAGGTTCCTGGAAGGTAGTTATTTTTATCAACTATCTGTCTATATCCCCAGAGCGAGCTTCTGCTATCTGGTGGGAATAAGGTCATATCTCTTTTAGTTAGAGTTGGAGGATTAACTATAGCCCAGTCTAAAAGCTTCGTAGGCCAGAAATCAGCCTTATAGCTTCTCCAGAAATCATAATCCTTTGGCTTAGTAATTGTATAGTCTTCACCCTCTATATGATCCATGGCAAAGCACCAGGTTACAGCCTGCATATCTAAGGGGTCAGCCTCTCCAGGAAGGGCGTGTAGCTCTCCAGTTTGCTTTTGTGATTCAGAGCCTGTTACATATTCCGTGTTGGTTAAGGGGAGTAGATCCCCACATTCTGTGGCATCTAAGAAGTAGCTTCCCACAAGGGTACATTCATCACCATTATCCAAGCTTCTTACCTTTACAGAAAGAATGGAGTCCCCAGAGGTTTCTGCCTCCACAGCCTTATATCTAGTTAAAATCAATACTCTTCCAGAATGAACATAGGGAGCAAGCATATCTGTAAGGACAGCAAGAGCTGCTCTTGGTTCATGACAGAGCTTTCCTACCCAGCCGTTTCCAGGGTTTAGTCTTTTGTTATTTCTGACTTCTTCTGTTACAGGGAAATTGTTTTTATAATAAGCTCTTATTCTATTTCTCAGCTCTCTATAGCTTTCTGTGCATCCAAATTGTTCAATCCACATGTGCTCATCTGGGGGCACTGCCTGATTGGTAAGCTGACCTCCAATCCAGTGGGTATCCTCTGTGAGGATAACCTTTTTTCCTGACTTAGCTGCTGATAGAGCACCAGCAACTCCTCCAAGGCTTCCTCCGATGATCACTATGTCAGACATCATTTCTCTTTTCATTAGATAACCTCCTTAGGTTTTAAAGTAGAGCTGTTTCTTTAAGCACAAGATAACAGGCTCCATAAAGACCTGCATCATTTTTAAGCTTCGCAGGAACTATTTCTGTTCCTTTTCTATAAGTGGTAATTACCTGCTCTCTAAAAAGTTCATTCACTTCTTCAAAAAATGGTTTTCCTTGGGAAGAAATTCCACCGCCTATAACTATTAGTCCTGGATCTAATACATGAGTAAGGCTCACTAGACCTCTTACTAAATTTTTAAGGAAGCGCTTATATACCTTTAAAGCTAATGACTCCTCTTCCTTAACCTTTTCCATAATTTCTTCCCCGGTAATTGAGGATATATTTAGGCCTTCCTTTTGAGCTTCTCTTAAATAACCTCTTATCAGTGATGATGTAGAAGCGTATCTCTCAAAACAGCCTGAATTACCACAGGTACAGGGCTCTCCATCTTCTTCTATAATAATATGTCCCACTTCTCCAGCACCGTTATTAATGCCCTTGTAAAGCTTGCCATTAATTACTACAGCTCCACCTATTCCTGTTCCTAGGGTAAGGCATAAAAAACTATCTCTATCCTTACCAGCACCCATCCAAAGCTCTCCCATGGCTGCGGCGTTTACATCGTTTTCTACTGCAACAGGAAGCTTTAGAGCCTCTTCTATAGAAGCTTTTAACCTAGCACCAGTATATCCCGGAAGATTATCTGTAGCAAAGATTATACTACCCTCTTGGCTGTCAACCACTCCTGCGGTGCTTATAGCAACTGCAGCTATTTCATATTCCTTCATTAGTTCCTTAGCTTTACCTATAATCCCCTCTGGAACAGCGATTCTGCAGTTTTCTGTGGGGGAGGGAAATTTGTTTTTTGTTAAAATTTCACCATCTATAGTAATTACTGCAAACTTTATAAAGGTGCCTCCAACATCAAAGCACGCAATGTTAACCATCCTATCCCTCCTATGGTTCATTATATTTCTAATATAACCTCGGGGTAAATTTATGTATATAAGACTAAATTAATATTTTCTTCACTATTATAGTTAAAATACGTTTACATATTACAAAATCAGCAAATATAGGATATATTCGTAATAGATTTAAATGAAGAATTATTGCTGTAAGGATTAATTATTTTGGAGGTTTCTAATGAGTAAAAAGGTAGCAGTAATTACCCGAGGAAATAGTGATATTTTAAAGGTCCTAAAAGATAATAAGGTAGATATGGATATTTTTGAGCCAGGCTCTCTGCCGGAAGAAGGCTTGAGAGGTTACAACTCCTTTATCCTTCTAGGGGGAGACCAGGAGGATCCTCTATTCCTTCATCCTAGTGAAAGGATTTTTATAGAACAGGAGCTTAAAAAAGGGAAGAAAATCTTTGCGGAATATTGCGGCAGTATTGGAAGCGTGTATTTCGAAAACCCTTCTACAACTAGATTCCATAGATTAGTTTTTTCAGCTAATAAAGCTCCTATTAAAGGAATAGACCATGGTGATATATTAGATGATCAGTGTGGAACCAGAATAAGGCCTCATAAGGAATTCTGCTCTGCTGATGAGCCAGTTCTAAGGTATATGAATTTCCATTCTCACAAATCCTATAAGGATATAGACAAGAGTGCCTTTGATAGCTCTGATAGAGCCCTGTGGTTTGAAAAGGAAAACCTGCTGATCTGCGGCTTCAGACTTTCAAACTTTGTGAAGGGAAGATACGCACCTATTAAAAAGATTCACGCTCTTGTTAGCTATATACTGAGCTGGGTAGTAGAAGAGGCTATATGCATGGACAGGGTGAAACCGGTTTATTCCATAAAGGGTCCGGAGAAAATGAAAGCACTTGAAGGGAATAAGCTTAAAAAGGCCATTGAAGAGAGTACACAAGCGGCCTTAAGTTGGCTGAGCAGCTCAAAGCTTATTATAGATGAAGGAAAAGGCGGAATATACGAAGGCTATGGCACAGAAATTTATCCTGATGGTGGACAGAGATTTGCAGATTTAATAAGAGCTGATTGTGCTGGAGAAGCAGCCATGGTGAATTTCTTTGATTATCTTTATAGTGGCAGTAATGAAAGGGTAGAGCTGGCTGACAATCTAATCTCCTTTGTTTATGATACCATGCAGATAAAAGAAGAGGGTCCCTATAAGGGGATGGTGAGATGGAGTAATCAGGCCTTTGAAGCCTGCTATCAGGATGATGTT
>JAEXSY010000029.1 GCA_023440105.1 Bacillota bacterium | reverse complement strand
TACGAGTTTAAAAGGGATTCAGCTCCAGAGGATATTATTAGAATTATGCTAAAAAGATTCGAAGAGGTTTTACAGGAGATAACAAACGACCAGAATACCCAAATTCCCAAAGAAGAAATTGAAAGATACATAATTATGGCTTCGATGATCGAAAAAGAAGCTAAAAATGCTGAAGAAATGAGTACAATAGCTTCAGTAATCAATAATAGATTAGAGATCCCAATGAAACTGCAGATTGATGCTACGGTAATATATGCTTTAGGAGAGCATAAGGAAAGTTTAACTTATAATGATCTAGACATAGTCTCTCCATATAATACATATATAATAGACACACTTCCTATTGGACCTATCGCAAGTCCAGGAAGAGAAGCTATCAGAGCTGCTTTAAACCCTGAAACTACAGAATACATATATTATTTGTATAACCCTGAAGCTGGTAATCATTATTTTACTAATGATTATAATGATTTCTTACAAAAGAAAAAAGAATTTGGCTATTAGGAGAGACGATTGATGGAAGGCATTACATATGACTATATGGTAGATTATTTGAGGGGATTAATCAGAGATAATCTACCGGTTTTAGAAGAATTAGAGGATTATGCTTCAAAAAATAATATTCCTATAGTACAGAAAGAAACAGCAAGATTTCTAGAATTAATTACAGCCATTCAGCAGCCAAATAGAATTTTGGAATTAGGAACAGCAATTGGTTATTCATCCATACTCATGAGTGAGTCTTTGAATAATAAAGTTGATATTCTAACCATAGAAAGAGATTCTAGGATGATAGCTCTAGCTAAAGATAATATAATGAAGCATGGTTACAATAATATTAAGATTCTTGAAGGAGAGGCACTAGATATATTAGAAGGTCTTGAAGGAACTTTTGATATGATTTTTCTAGATGGAGGACAGGGACATTATAATCATTATTTACCCCATTGTTTAAGGCTCCTTAGTAAAGACGGAGTAATTGTAGCTGATAATGTTCTGTTTAGAGGAATGGTAGCTTCTGATGAATTAATAAAAAGAAGAAAAATAACAATAGTAAAACGAATGAGAAAGTATCTTGATGAAGTAAATGCGAATCCTGCTTTGATAACCTCAGTAATTCCCATGGGGGATGGGATAGCAATTACTAGAAGGAGGATAAAGACATGAGAAAACCAGAGCTCTTGGCTCCTGCGGGGAATTTAGAAAAACTAAAAACAGCAATTGATTTTGGGGCAGATGCCGTATATTTGGGTGGTAGCAGATTAAACCTTCGTGCCTTTGCTGATAATTTTACTGAAGAAGATATAATAGAAGGGGTTAAATATGCCCATGATAGAGGAAAGCAAGTTTATGTAACCATGAATGTTTTTCCTCACAATAATGATTTAAACGGATTAGAAGAGTATATTATAAATCTTCATAAAGCAAATGTAGATGCCATAATTGTCTCAGATCCTTCTATAATTGTTACTGCTAGAGAAGTGGCTCCTGATCTTGAAATTCATCTAAGCACTCAAGCAAACAATGTTAATTGGAAGTCTGCGGAGTTCTGGCATAAAAATGGAGTGAAGAGGATAGTTTTAGCTAGAGAGCTTTCCTTTGGTGAAATCAAGACAGTTAGAGAAAACTTGAGTGAAAGCTGTGATTTAGAAGCTTTTGTTCATGGTTCTATGTGTATGTCTTATTCTGGGAGATGTCTCCTATCAAATTATTTAACGGGTAGAGATGCTAACAGAGGCGCTTGTGCACAGCCCTGCAGATATAAGTATTACCTGGTAGAAGAAAAGAGACCTGGTGAATATTACCCAATATTTGAGGATGAGAATGGTACCTATATAATGAATTCTAAGGATCTATGTATGATAGAACATATTCCGGAATTGTTTAAGAGTGGTATATATTCCTTTAAGATAGAAGGAAGGATGAAGAGCTCCTATTATGTTGCAGCTGTGGTTAAAGCCTATAGAGAAGCTATTGATTCTTATTACTCTGATCCTGATAACTACAAGTTCCAGAAAAAATGGATGGATTTACTTCACAAGGTTTCCCATAGAAAGTATCATACTGGCTTCTATTTTGGAGATACAAATAAACAAATATATGAGACATCAAGCTATATAAGAGACTTTGATATTGTTGGGGTAGTGAAGTCTTATGATAATAAAAATCATATTGCTACCATTGAGCAGAGAAATAAGGTTTTTGAGGATGATACTGTAGAAGTCCTTAGACCTGTAGGTGATTGTTTTGAAATTAAGATAGCAGAGCCTAAAAACTTAAGTGGAGAGAGAATTATATCCACTCCTCAAGCTCAGATGCTTTATACAATAAGCTGTGAAACTGAATTAAAAGAAAATGATATGCTGATTAAAGAAAAGAAAGCAGAAATTACTATTGAAAAGAGGGGGAGCAACTAAATGAAGAAGCCTATCTTAATAGGAATAACAGGAGGTACAGGTTCAGGAAAAAGTACAGTCGCAAAGGAGATTTGCAGCAAATTTAGCGAAGACTGTATAGCTATGATTGAACAGGACTCCTATTATAAGGATCAAAGTCATCTTTCCATGGAGGAAAGAGTCAAGACAAACTATGACCATCCTGATGCTTTTGATAATGAGCTATTAGTTTCCCATCTAAAGTCACTTCTAGAAGGAAAAGATATTGAAAAGCCAATTTATGATTTTTCTGTTCATACTAGAAAAGAGGAAACAGTAAAGGTAGAACCAAGAGATATTATAATTCTTGAAGGAATTCTAGTTCTTTCTGATCCAGAAATAAGAAAGCTTTTAGATATAAAAATATATGTTGATACCGATGCCGATGTGAGGATAATAAGAAGACTGGTTAGAGATATAAATGAAAGAGGTCGTACAGTAGATTCTGTAATTAATCAATATTTGACTGTTGTTAGACCTATGCATCTTCAATTTATTGAACCAACCAAAAGATATGCAGACCTTATCGTTCCTGAAGGTGGACACAACAAGGTTGCAATAGATATAATTTCTGCAAATATTAAGCATATTTTACAAAAATAAATGTAACTGTATTAAAACACCTCTATTAAGTTAATAATCTTAATGGAGGTGTTTTTTTGTATAGGAATTTAAATAAAAGAAGAATAAAAATTTTATTTATAATTACTGTTAGTTTATTTATTTTATTATCAGCACGACTTATATATTTTCAGTTGATAAAAAGAGCTTACTATAAGTCCATGGCAGAAAAGCAGTATAATTATGGAGAAACTATATCAAATTTAAAGTATCAAGTATTATCATCCGATGGAAAATATCTACAAAGTTACTCTTATGATTACGTAGCAGTTATAAATATTAGATTATTTAAGCTCAATAACTATGAAAATAATATGGATAAGCTATTGACTATAAACTATATAATGAAAGAGAATATTGAGGATTTTGATATAAACAGCCTCTTAAATGATAACTCAGGTAACAGGTATTACAAAATAAATGCAGAATCCTACGAAATGCTGCTTCCTTTAGTTAAAGATACAAAAGGAATATATGTCTTTAAAAGAGAAGCTATAGATAATATAACAAACTCAAATATTGTTAATATTCTTACCAATATTAAAGATTCAGAGGATAACTTGAAGGGCGAAGAGTCATTAGAGAGAAAGTTAGACAGCTATGTTGAGAATAACGAATACCTTCAGGCTATGGTTCAAGTAGATAAAAACGGCTATATAAAGCAGGATGGTTATAGGGTTCCAGAGCTATCCTACGTTACCTTGACTATAAATAAAAAATTACAGGACACTGTAGAGTCTGTATTAAGAGATGATAGCTTTAGCAAATTCAAACAAATTGGAGCGGTTATAATAGAAGCTGAAACAGGTAAAATTAGGGCAATGGCACAGAAGGATGATTATAATGCTAGTATAAACATTGCAGCTAATCAAAATGGGTATCCGCCAGGTTCTACATACAAGCTAATGACTGCTGAATATGCATTGGAAAATAATTTGATTAAAACGGATACAGTATATAACTGTGTAGGAATTAATAGCTGTGAAGGGAAGGCTCATGGAATAGTTAACATGGAAAGGGCATTGAATTTATCCTGTAATTCTTATTTTGTTGATTTGGGCAATAAATTTACTCCTGATCAGCTTAAAGAATTCTCTATGAAGCAAGGATATTTAGGGAAAATACTTAATCTAGATGAAGAAACAATAGGAAAAGCAAATGCGAAGTATAGTTACAGCTTAATCCTTGGATCAAGTATCGACGCTTCCATAATACAAGTAGCTGCATCCTTATCTGCCATAGTAAATGAAGGCTATTATATTAAACCAATGTTGTTAGATGAAATAACCAATAACAAGGGCGAAACAGTAATGAGCTTTACTACTCCAAAAGAGAAGGTTATATCTAGGGAAACGGCAGATATAATCAAGGGATATATGAGAACCACCGTTTTAAATGGAACGGGCGTAGCTGCTAACATAAAGGGTATTGAGGTGGGTGGTAAAACTGGTACTTCAGAGAAAACAGAAGAATTAGTTGATTCCGCAACAGGAGAGACAATCAACACTGAACATGAGTATGGTTGGTTTGCTGGTTATTTTAAGAAGGATAACAAATATTATACTATGGTTGTTATGGTTCCTGATATTAATATGATTGAGGATGAAGGGATAGAGTATCAGGGTAGCAATACAGCTGTACCAGTTTTTAGAGATATTTTAAAGAGTATAAAAGAAATAGAATTTTAACAAAAACGTAAAATTAGGCTTCAGAGTGCAAGGTTGTGGTATATTTTAATACCTGATCCTTGCACTTTTTATTATTACTTTATTTATGGTGAGTATAATATAAAAATAAATGGTATATATTGTAAAATGAGTATAAATATAGTAAGATGTTATTATTCGAAACTAAAAGTTAATAGAATGTTTAGAATATTAATTCATATATATATTAAAGAATATATTCTAACAAAAAAAGGGAGGTAAAGATATTGAAGAGATTTGCTGCAGGTATTTTAAGTTTTATGATGCTGTTGACTTTAGCAGGCTGTAGAGGAGAGGAGAAGACACCGGATAAGGTGGAAGAAGAGAATTATAAAATCGGTATTATTACTGGAACCGTTTCTCAAGGTGAAGAAGAATTCAGAGCAGCTGAAAAAATGGCTGAAAAGTATGGAGATATGATTGTAACTGCAACATATCCTGATAACTTTTCTACTGAGACAGAGACTACTATATCT
>JAEXSY010000533.1 GCA_023440105.1 Bacillota bacterium | reverse complement strand
GTATTTAATAGTCTTTTATCCACAGCAGCTATAGTGATTTTGACAATAATCATAAGCTCCATGGCAGGCTATGCTCTTTCTAAGAAAAGATTCAAGCTTAAGGGGATAATTTTTGAGATTAATACCCTTGCCTTAATGTTTGTATCTATTGCTGTAAGTATACCAAGATATCTTATTGTAGTTAGAGTTGGACTTATTGATAGCTTTTGGGCTCATGTCCTTCCAGTTCTAGCTATGCCTATAGGAATATTTTTAGTGAAGCAATTTATAGATCAGATACCAGACTCTCTTATAGAGGCGGGAAGGATAGATGGAGCTAGTGATTTTAAGATATTTTATAGTATAGTCATTCCACTGATTAAGCCGGCCATAGCCACTATTGCGATTTTATCCTTTCAGACGGCCTGGAACAGTATAGAGGCTTCTACTCTTTATCTTAACAGTGAAACCCTCAAGAACTTTGCCTTTTACATGTCAACTCTTACATCTACTAATAATACTGTAGCAGGCCAAGGAATTGCAGCCGCCGCTGCTCTTATAATGTTCATACCTAACCTGATTATATTTATTATTATGCAGGGTAATGTTATGAATACCATGGCTCATTCTGGAATTAAGTAAAGTGGTGAATTATATGAAAAAAATAACCTTAATTGCTATAACCTTTATATTATTAATAGTTAATATTACAGTCCCAGTGACTGCAGAGGCATCAGCCCCCTATAAAACCTATACTATAGGGCCTAATGATAATGCTGTAGAAACTCAAACGGCCTATGAGCCTGTAGGAGTTTTATCCCTTGAAGCAGCTCTTCCAGAGGATTTATTTATAGATGATAATGATATCCTTTATATAGCCGATACAGGTAATTCAAGAATATTAGTTATGGAAGAGGGAGGAAGCAAGGTCATAGGCGAGGGAATATTGAACTCACCTACAGGAGTGTATGCCCAAGGGGACAGTATATATGTTGCTGATGGAGGTAACAAAAGAATATATGTTTTTGATAAGAGCGGAGGTCTTCAAAAGGAGATAGGCCGTCCTGAGGAGCCTCTCTATGGTAAAAATACAGACTTTGTACCAAGAAAGCTTACAGTAGATAAGAGAGGTAATATTTATGTTATTGGAGAAGGGGCTGTTAACGGGATAATCCAGCTTAACAGTGAAGGAGGCTTTACTGGATACTTTGGAAGCAACAAAACCAGAACAACCTTCAAGATGATATTACAGAGAACCTTATTTACTGAAGGGCAGCTGGGACAGTTATTTAAAAATATACCGGCTTCTCCAACTAATGTAGTGATTGATTCTAGCGGTTTAATATATTCAGCTACCTATGGCATAAGTGAAAATCCAATTAAAAAGTTCAATGTATCGGGAAGAAATATATTAGAAGGAAAGCTTCAAGCTGATAATAAATACATAGTGGACTTAGCTGTGGACAAGCTAGGTAATATTTTTGGAATAGATGCAACGGGAAACCTGGCTCAATTCGATAGCTACGGCAATCTTCTTTTTATCTTTGGGGGCAGAAGTGAGGAAGAGATATTAGGACTAGTTAGAAATCCAGCAGCAATTGATCTGGATGAACAAGGCAGAATTTATGTCCTGGACAGAGAAAAAGCTGTTATTCAATTATATGAAGCGACGGATTTTGCAAAAGAGGTTAATAGAGGAGTTGCTTTATATAAAGAAGGCTTATATCTAGAGAGTAAGGAAATATGGGAAGGGATATTGAGGCTAAACAGCTCCTTTATTTTATCCTACGAAGCAGTAGCTAAGGCTTATATGAAGGAAGGAAAAAGCCAGCAAGCTCTAGATGCCTTTAGGCTAGCAGAGGATAAGGATGGTTATTCTGATGCCTTTTGGGAAATAAGAAATCAATGGCTGCAGGAATACTTAGCTGTTGGTATATTAATCTTTATTGGTTTAATGATTATCTTAAAGATAATAAAGGCCATATTTAAAAGATTCGGTATTCTTGATGGAAAATTAAAATTTTTCAAAGCTATTAAGGAATATAAGCACATTAAAGAGCTGATATATATAAAGAAATTTTTAAGAAAGCCTATAGATTCCTTTTATGAAATTAAGAGGATGAACACAGTTTCCATAGGAACCTCCACAATAATGGTGATATGGCTAGTGGTACTTAGATTTACAGGAATCTATTTTAAAGGTTATTTATTTAGAACTATGAATCTAGAGGAGGTAAACCTCATAAGAGAGGCTGGTATTATCCTTGTGCCCTTCCTTTTATGGGTAATTGCCAACTATATGATAGCCTCTATCAATGAAGGAGAAGGAAGTCTAAAGGATGTATATAATGGCACTATTTATGCCTTAAGTCCTTATCTATTAGGAATGCTGCCCTTGCAGCTATTGACTAATGTAATAACCTATAATGAAAGCTTCATATATGAGCTGGGAACCTTAGTTATTTATCTCTGGTGTGCTGTACTTTTGTTCCTAATGGTAAAGGAAATCCACGATTATACAGCATCGGAAACCATAAAGGTAATACTATTAACCTTCTTTGGAATGATGGTAATAGTTTTACTTATTATCATTGTGTATATTCTAGTGGATCATCAATGGGATTTCTTAGATTCTATAATACAGGAGTTGAAGCTGCGTGGGTAAGAAAAGAAAAGTTATAATATTAGCCTTGAGCCTAGCTTTATTACTTAATATAGCACAGAGAGCTCCTAAGGCTGCAATTAATCAATTTAATACCTTTAACAATAGAGGTATAACCATGGAAAAAGAAAATACCCCTATAGAACAAGCAGATATTCCTGAGAGCTTTGAGAAGATAGGGGAAAATGATTTTCTTGAATTATATTTGAATGAGGAAACCTTAGGCATAAAGGTAAGGAACAAAAAAACTAATTATTATTTTAGCTCTTCCTTAGATTCTGCAGATGATACTATGAATCAGGTATGGCAGGGACTTGCTGACTCTGCTATCACATTAGAATACGTTGATAGAAGTGGTAAGGAAGAGATGGCTTCTATTATCAATGAAAATACAGAAATAGATATAAATAAAGAAGATGAAGGCTTTAAAGCAGCAATTGAATTTAAAACACAAGGATTTTCTCTTGAGCTTCAGGTAGTGTTGGAAGGAGAGGGAGTTAGGGCAGAAATATTATCCTCCTCAATTAAGGAAGAGAAGACAGGCTTTAAAATTCGCTCTATTTATCTATACCCTTTCTTTGGGGCTACAACGGGGCAGGAGATCTCAGGATATATGTTCATCCCTGATGGCAGCGGAGCATTAATAAGACTTGATGAAAGAAATACCCTGGCCTCAGAGCCCTACCGCAAAAGAATTTACAATAATGACTTTGGAATAAATGGAGCTTCTAAGGAGACCATGGGGATGCAGCCCTTAGAAGGAATTCAGTATCCTGTCTATGGTATGGTCCATAATGTCTATGGAAATGGTTACCTGGCAGTGATTAATAAAGGAGCAGAATATGGAGAGATAAATGGCTACAGGGCAGGTATCACCACCCCCTATAACTGGATTACCTCTAAATTCATTGTAAGAGAGAGCTACTTCCAGCCTACCAATAGGAAGGGTGAAGGAATACAGATGCTTCAGGAGGAGTCCAATGCCTTTGACATATCTCTAACCTACCACTTCTTAGAGGAGGAAGGAGCCAGTTATGCGGGAATGGCGAAGAAGTATCAGGAGCTTTTAATTAATGAAGGGGTTTTGAAGAAACAGACAGAGGTGGAAGCTAGTATTCCCTTAAAACTGGAGGTTCTTCTCAGTGAGAATAAAAAAGGTTTTTTGTGGAGAAGACTTGTTGAAATGTCTACAACTGATGATATAAGAGCCTTTACTGATGAATTTATCCAGGAAGGAATAAATAATATTCAGGTGGTAGCAAGAGGCTGGACTAAGGGTGGAGCTGGTGGCAGCTCTCTTAATCATAGGAGCTTTGAAAAAAAGGCAGGAAGAGCACAGGATTGGGATAGCCTTAGAAAGCATCTAGAGGATAATTCCATTGAGCTATATATGTATACGGATTACATAAAGCTTTTTGAAGGAATAAAAGGAACCTCCATAGCTAGGGACAGTGCTCAAACTGTTTCAGAGCAGATTATCAGAAAAAGTAGAGAAGGCTTTAATTATGCTGCACCAGGTACATCGCAGGAATTCTTTAAAGAAGATCAAAGGTTCTTTGAGGAGGAAGGAATTGATAGAATAGCCGTGGATTCCTTAGGCTATAGCTTATATTCAAGCTATAAAAAGGATGAAAGTATATCCAGAGCAGAGGTGAAGGAAGACTATTTAAATATCCTTAAGGAAAGCAAAACAAACAATGCTTTATATAAACCTAATAGCTATCTTTGGGAGGTATCTGATAATTTTTATAGTATTCCTATGAGTTCTTCTAATTATTCTTTAATTACAGATAATGTTCCTTTTTTACAGATAGTATTGAAGGGTTACATGGATTATTTTATTTCCTCAATGAATTTTTCTGGAGGCTCAAAGGAAACTTTGCTTCAGATGATAGATTATGGTGTATATCCGAGCTATTATCTCACTAGAGAGGATTCTGTAGAGCTCTTAGATACCAGGAGCAGCTGGCTCTATACCTCAAAGTTTTCCTCTTGGGAGGAGAAAATTAAGGAGCAATATGAGTATATAAATGGTGCTTTAAGCCATGTCACTGGTGAAGCTATAGTAGATAGAAGAGTACTGCAGGATGGAGTGGTGCTAGTTACCTATTCCAATGATGTGAAGATAGCTATAAATTACAACGATACAACCTATGAAGCTTTAGGATTATCCGTTGAAGGTAATGATTACAGGGTAATAGGAGGAAGATAGATGAAACTTAAAAGAAGAACTAAGGAAGGTTTAGTAGGCTTTAGCTTTATTTCTTTATGGCTTGTGGGATTCCTCGTTTTTACCCTGATACCACTTATAAGGACAGCTTATTTAAGCTTCAATAGTGTGAGAATAACCTCCGCAGGAATTAGAAGTACAAGCATAGGACTAAAAAACTACAATGATGCTTTTTTTACCGATGTGGAATTTGTAGATAAGCTCCTCACCTATCTGGGGGAATTAGTTATTTATATTCCTATAATACTGGTATTTTCTTTAGGGATGGCAATAATGCTGAACATGGATATTAAGTTCAAGGGATTATTCAGAACAATATTCTTCCTTCCAGTAATAATCACCAGTGGTCCTGTGCTGCAGAAGCTTACAGAAAAAGGGGCTATGACTATTCCAATGATACAAGAAATAGTGGAAAGTGGAATAATAACTGATACCCTTCCCGGTGCTTTGGGAGGCTTAGCTGCAAATGTATTAAGCTCCTTTATTTCAATACTTTGGTTTTCAGGAGTACCGATACTTGTATTTATAACTGGACTGCAAAAGATGGACAAGGCAGTTTATGAGGCTGCAAGCATTGATGGTGCATCTAAGTGGCAGACCTTTTGGAAGGTTACCCTGCCAGCAATTAATCCCATGATAATGATTAATATTATATACACTATAGTGACGGTATCAGTACTTTCTATGAATGAGGTTATTATCCATATTCAGAATAGATCCTTTGATGATAAATGGGGCTTAGGTTATGCTTCAGCTTTATCCTGGATATATTTTGTGGTGCTGCTCATGGTATTAGGATTATTTCTTCTTTTAGTTAAGCCGAAGAAGGATAAGAAGAGAACAATTTAAGGAGGTGGGAAGATGAGGCTTAGGGATAAGGTAAGCGATGTAAAAATTAATAAGCTTAAACGAATAATTTTAGGTAATAATAATGATGGAGTTATATATAAGGTGTTTGTATACTTCTTTATTATTTCTGTGGGCTTTGTGTTTTTATATCCCATCCTCTCTATGATAGTCTATAGCTTTAAAAATGCAGAGGATATAATAAATCCATTAGTTAACTGGATTCCTACAGAGCTTTATTTGGAAAATTATAAGAGAGCCTTCTCTGTTTTAGATTTCGGAGAGACCTTGATGAAGACCATATATGTCACAGCTCTTCCTGCAGTAATTCAAACCATTGCCTGTTCTATTATAGGCTATGGCTTTGCACGATTTAATTTCTTTGGAAAGAATTTGTTTTTCTTTCTGGTTTTAGCCACATTTATTATACCGCCACAGGTAACAACCATACCACAATTTTTAATGTTTAGAAGCTTAGGCCTCTTAGAGAGCATATTCTCTTATATTCTTCCAGCATTATTTGGACAGGGTATAAGAAGTGCTATATTTATATTGATCTTTTATCAATTCTTTAGAATGATACCTAAAGTTTTGGAGGAGGCAGCACAGGTAGATGGAGCAGGAGTTCTAAAAACCTTTATAGGTATAGCAGTACCTATGGCAGCACCGGCTTATTTAATATCCTTCCTCTTTTCCTTTGTATGGTATTGGAATGAAACCTACCTTGCAGCGATGTTTTTAGGTGGGGAGATTCAAACACTGCCCATGAAGCTGCAGCGGTTTGCTGTGTCTTATCAGAGGCTATTTCCACCGGATGCAACCATGGGCAACAATCTAAATGAGGCCATAGAGATGGCAGGAACCTTTTTGAATATTCTTCCACTGCTAATAGTATACTTTGTAGCTCAAAAATGGTTTGTTGAGGGTGTAGATAGAAGTGGTATAACTGGTGAATAGGGCCTGTTATGAAGGTGCCATATTCGTTGGTGATGGAAGAAGAAATATAAGTATTAAAAAACTAAACACTGAAATATTTTTGTTAACTTTGCTTAATATAAATGATAATATTTTATTAATGACAGCTATTCAAGGGGGATAATATGGTTACTATAAAGGACGTAGCTAAGCTTGCCAATGTATCTATTTCTACCGTTTCTTATGCTCTAAACAATACAGGTAATGTTAGCGAAGAGACTAAAAGAAAGGTATTGGAAGCATCTAAAAAGCTAAACTATAAGCCAAGCGGTATAGCCAGGAGCTTAAAAACTAAAAAGACAGAAATAATAGGGATATTTTTAAATAATTTTAGTGGACCTATTTATAGTGAAATAATAACTGGAGCTAGAGATATAGCTAAGGTTAATGGTTATGACTTAGTGATAGCTGAATGTACCTCTACTAAAAACTCCCTTACAAAGCTGTTCACTCATAGAATTGTAGATGGAGCAATTATTTTGTCTGCTGATATTGGTAATGAACAGATAGAAAGCTGCGCATCTAAAGGCTTTCCTATAGTAGTTATGGATAGAGAGCTTACTACGGAATATATATCC
>JAEXSY010000504.1 GCA_023440105.1 Bacillota bacterium | reverse complement strand
TATCTGAATGAAGAAGCTTTCCTTCATTTACTACATGCTTGATAGTGCTGTCAAAGGCTAATAAAACTCCTTTATCGAGATTTAAGAAGGCCATCTCTCTAAGCTCCTCTACACCGGGAAAATTCCTGCCAGGCTCTATATAGTCTGCCAGAAAGACAATCTTTTCTAGCATGGTCATATTTACCCTTCCAGTAGTATGATACCTTGCTGCATTTAATATATCCTCATCCTCTATCCCCATCATATCTTTACCTAATATTGCACCAGCAAGACCATGAAGGAGCTCAGGCATGATTAAATCTTCAGAAGTAAGTTTATATCCTTTTTCTTGAATAATTCTTTTAATATCATCATAGGGCATGTATTTAGCAACATCATGAATATAAGCTGCCATTCTTGCTTTAAAAGGACTCTCACCATAAAACTCTGCCAGTTTCTCTGACATCTCTACTACCCCTAGAATATGCTTTACTCTTTTTTCGTTAATATTATCCATTAAATAAGCTTTAATTCTTTCCTCAGACCACATCATATCCCCCTGAAAATTGCATTCTATCTGTAGAGACCATTAGCTTCTATATAATTAAATACTTCCTTAGGGAGTAAAAATTGATAATTTTTATTTTCCTGTATTCTTTTCCTTATATCCCAAGAAGAAATATCCATCTGTAAAAGTTCTAAAAGTATAATCTCTGCACCATAGTTCTCTTCTGTATTCTTCTTTACTTGATAAAGCTCTTCCCTTGAGTAACCAGGCCTCATCAATACCACTAGCTGAGCTAGCTTTAATATTTCCGGTACATTTTTCCACTTATGTAGGTTTATTAAAGAGTCAGCTCCTACAATAAAATGAAATTTCGTATTACTGTATATATCTTTAAGATACTGAAGGGTTTCATAGGTATAGCTGTAGCTCTTCTTGTTTATCTCATAATCACAATAGGTGAAGCCCTTATAATCCTTAATGGCAGCCTTGGTCATTTCACCTCTTATAGAAGCCTCTAGAATAGCTGAGTCATTTTTATGCGGTGGATTCCCTGCGGGGATAAATAACACCTCTGAAAGCTTCAGCTCTTCCATGGCCTCTGAGGCTATATATAGATGGCCATTATGAATAGGATTGAAGGTTCCTCCTAAAATACCTATACTTTTCATGATATCCTCTATTAAGGAAGCTCTATTCTTGGATTCTTTTTTGATTGTTTATAAATTACTATCTTATTTCCTATAGCCTGAACCCCTTCACAGCCAATACTCTCGCAGATCTCATTTATAGCTTCCTTGGCGGTATAGCCGCTATTTTCAAGGACAGTTATTTTAATAATTTCCCTAGCCTCTAGGGCGTCCTCTAGCTGTTTAAGAAAAGCTTCCTCAATCCCATTTTTTCCTAATTGAAAAATAGGAGTTATAGTATTAGCTAGAGATCTTAAGTATGCTCTTTGCTTACTACTTATCAAATCAATCACCTCTTATAGCATAAATTCAAATTCAAAGTCATTTAATCGTACAGTATCTCCATCCTCGATTCCCATTTCACGAAGTTCATCCAATATACCTTTGTTTCTAAGAACCTTATGGAAGTACTTTAAGGAATCTGGATCATTTACATTAACCGCCATTAGCAATCTGTCTACAAAGCTTCCTTCGATAAAGAATACTTTAAGACCATCCTCATTAAGCTCCTGTATGGTATAAGTGAATTTCTTATCCTCTGGAACGAATCTCTCTTCCTCTGATATTTCCAATTCCTGCACAGGAATATGGGAAAGCATCTCTGCAGCTTCCTTCATAAGCTCTTCTACGCCCTGATTTGTAGCTGCGGATATTTTGAATACTTTTGTGTAGCCAAGGTCTGAAACCTTTTTCTTAAAGTCTTCAAAAGCTTCTTCATCAAAGAGCATATCGCTTTTATTTGCAGCAATAATCTGAGGTCTATCCCATAGCTTTACATTGTATTTTTTAAGCTCCTCATTAATCTTTAAGAAATCTTCGAAAGGATCTCTTCCTTCAACACCTGAGATGTCTACTACATGAATGAGCAGTCTTGTTCTTTCAATGTGGCGAAGGAATGCAATACCAAGGCCAACGCCTTCCGCTGCTCCCTCAATAATTCCAGGAATATCTGCCATTACAAAGGGCTGTATACCTGGAACGCTAACTACTCCAAGATTTGGTCTTATAGTAGTGAAATGATAGTTAGCAATCTTTGGTCTAGCCTTTGAAACCACTGATAACAGTGTGGATTTGCCTACATTAGGAAATCCTAACAAGCCCACATCTGCAAGTAGCTTCAGCTCTAGGGTTATTGTTCTTTCTTCTCCTGGCATCCCAGGCTCTGCGAAGCTTGGTGCCTGTCTGGTAGGAGTAGCAAATTTAGTATTTCCTTTTCCACCTTTTCCACCCCTGCAGACTACATATTTATCTCCTGGACGGGAAAGGTCTGCCATTATCTTGTTGGTTTCAAAATCCCTTACCACAGTTCCCATAGGAACCTTTACATATAAATCCTCGCCATCCTTGCCATAGCACTTTTGGCCTGCGCCATTAGCACCTTTTTCAGCGATGAACTTTCTTGTATATTTAAAATCCAGTAGAGTTGTTAACTGAGGCTCAACAACTAATATTACGTCTCCACCTCTGCCGCCGTCGCCTCCATCCGGACCGCCGAGAGGTATGTATTTTTCCCTTCTAAAGGAAATTGCTCCGTTACCTCCGTCTCCAGATTTAACAAACAATTTTGCGGTATCTATAAACATTTACTCAACTCCTTATTTATATCTTCTGTTATATACCATATTATCACTAAATTAACCTATAAATATTATAAACCAATTAATATTTATATAAAATTTATTTGACAAATTAAAAGCACCCTTTTGGGTGCTTTGTAATTATTCTGCTATTTTTTCTTCAACATTTACTGGGTAAACGCTAGCTCTTTTTCTATCTTTACCCACTCTTTCGTACTTAACAACACCATCAAGCTTAGCAAATAAAGTATCGTCCTTACCTCTACCTACGTTAACACCTGGGTGTATTTTTGTTCCTCTTTGTCTTACAAGGATGTTACCAGCAAGAACGAATTCTCCATCGGAGGACTTAACACCAAGTCTCTTAGATTCAGAATCTCTACCGTTCTTAGAGCTACCAACTCCCTTTTTATGAGCAAATAACTGAAGGTTAACTATTAACATGTACTACACCTCCTCTATTTCAAGGTTTATATAATCGCCGTACGATATTATCATACTTTCAACAGTCTTAAGCATTGTATGAAGCAGCACCTGACAGCTTTCAATTTCCTCAAGAGTGTTTTCAGATATATTAAGCTCTAGAAATCCATCTTGAAGCTCATACTTAAGATTAAATTTTAATACTTCTTCAATGCCTATAATCATTGCTTGGGATAATACAGATAGGGCCGCACAAACGATATCCTCTCCGCTTTCTCCAAAGCCAGCATGATCCTTAAGAGATAGAAAAAGTATCTGACTATCTTTCATTTTAAACTTAATTGTAGTCATTATTAAGCTTCGATTTTTTCTATTGTTAACTTAGTGTAAGATTGTCTGTGACCGATTTTTCTTCTGTAGTCCTTCTTTGGCTTATACTTGAAAACGATGATTTTCTTTTGTCTGCCTTGAGCTTCTACCTTAGCCACAACCTTAGCTCCTTCAACTACTGGCTTACCTACAACTAACTGTCCATCTTCCTTGGAAACAGCAAGTATGTTTGTAAACTCAACTGTTGATTCAACTTCAGCGTTCAGCTTTTCAACGTATATAACGTCTCCCTCTTGAACTCTGTATTGCTTTCCACCTGTTGTTAATACTGCGTACATGAATACACCTCCTCATAACGGATTCGCCACGTAAGGTACAGCTCTCTAGGAGTTGTTTTTCAAAACCTTTGGTGTGCGCTACAAATGACATTTTACCATATAGGAATATCTTTGTAAAGAAATATCTTTTTTCTTATGGCTTAAGAAGATAAGAGTGGTATTCCTTCAGCTGCTCTTCATAAATAAGAGCCTTAGACACAAAATCCTCTTCTCTTTGAGAGTAGGTTATATATATAGGAAGCTTTAGCTTTTGAATGTTGCTCATAAGAACATTTAATTCTTCAGCAAGCTGTTCCTTATAAGCTATGTTTATATCAATTAGTAAAGCCTTTATTCCCACTGCTCCATCTAAAAGCTTTAAGGCTTCATTTTCTATAAGAAGAGCAAGGTAATCTGTTCTAAGCCTTCTACCACTTCCCTTACAACATAAACAAGGTGCTTCCATAAACACGCTATTAGGCTCTGTTCTCCTTCTTCTGCTAATCTGAATTAATCCAAGCTCCGTAAAGGGATAAATTATTACTTTATTTATATCTCCCAAAAAGCCTTCCTTTAGTGTATCAAGAACCTTTTCTCTATCCTCTGCTTCGCTCATATCAATAAAGTCTATAATTATTATACCGCTTAAATTTCTAAGTCTTATTTGCTTAGCAGCCTCCGCCGCCGCTTCAAGGTTAGTTATCAGTATATTTTCTGAAGAGCTCTTTCCTCTTAAACTCTTTGCTGTATTAACATCAATAACCTGCATGGCTTCAGTAGACTCTATAACAATATTACCTCCACTATGAAGCTCTATAGTTTTATTTCTAAGAGAGAGAAGCTCTTTTTCTATCCCATAGTAATCCAGCAGTGGTCTATATCCACTATAGAGTGTAAGCTTATCCTTTGTTCTTTCATCCAGCACTTCCTCTGCAGTTTCAAAATCCGCTTGATTATTTACATAAATAACAGAAGTATTGTCTAAAGTAACATTTCTTAGAGTTCTGTATAAGATACTATTGCTATCTAAAAGCTTTCCGGGACCCTTTGAATAATTAAAAGCCTTCATTAGCTTTAGATAGCTATCATATAGCTCCTCTAGCTCCTGCAGGAAAGCTTCAATGGGATATTCCTCTGCTTTTGTCCTTACAGTTACTCCTACACCCTCAGGTATATTTACTGATGACCCTACTAAAGCCTTGAAAGCTTTATTGGTTATTTTTTTTGAGAAGCTTAGCTTATAATCATAGGTATGTAGCACCATTAATCTTCCAGGGATGGAAATAGAGGAGGATACCTTGGCACCCTTATCTCCATGCTCTTCCTTAAGTATCTCTACCAATAGCTCCTGGCCTTTTTTTATATTAGGCTCTAATACCATATAAGCATTTTTTCCCACACCAATATCCAGAAACACTCCCCTCATGGAAGGAATTATATTCTTAACTATTCCTTTATATATTTCCCCAGGAGCAGCCTTTCCTGTATTTTTCTCAGTATAATATTCAGTAACTGTCCCATTCTCCCTGATGGCTATTCTTAAAAAGTTATTTCTTCTCTCTATAAAAATCTCCTTCATAAAACATCAACTCACATATGTAATAAGATTAACTAATTTATTTTCCCTTAAAGCATACATCTCTTCTCTGCATATTTCAGTAAATGCTTCCTTATCTGCTGATGGAAGATTTTCCTTGAGATATGCAGCAAGAAGCTCTGGAGATAAGTTTTCTCTGCTGCCACAGGAAAGCAGGGTGTTAATCACGAGATAATTATCCTTTATCCAGTACTTAAGTTCTTTAATCATAGGCTTGATATCTACCTCTTTAATTCCCTTTTTGGTTTTTTTCTCTGTTATTAGCTCCGGTTTATCCATAAGGGTAGAAAGCTCTGAAAGAATCTCCTCACTCTTATACCTTAGCTTGAGGGTATATCGTGCTGCATCTAGTAGAGCCATTCCTTGAGGCATCTTCTTGCCCTCTCCTTCAGGAACCTTCACTGCACTTTTAAATATGATTCCTGGAAGGCTGTTTTCATTTAAAAGGCTGATCAAGCTCTCTTCTTCAACCTCTTCCATAAGCTCTACATCTAAGTAATCTCCTAAGGAGTAAACACCTACAGGCAGTGGCTGAGCTATGGAAAGAGCCATATGGGGATTAAAGCCCTTAGAATAAGCAGCAGAAAGGCCAGTTCTTCTGACAATTCTCTGAATAGTTCTCATCAAATCTAAATGAGCCAAAAATTTAAGCTCTGCTCCCTTAGTAAATTTAATTAAGTATCGCACCCTCAAAGCACTTCCCTTCTTTAAAGTTAACATTAATTCCACAGCCTGTGCAGCCTATGCGACAGTTTTGTGTAAGTAAAGCCTCTTTTGCCTTTTCATTTTCTTTTATAAGATAGCTTCTATTAACACCAATATCTATAAAGTCCCATGGAAGTACTTCTTCATAGCTTCTATCTCTATAAGCATAAAAATCTCCATCCACCTGACATTCCTCTAATGCTTCCATCCAATAATTATTGTTAAAGTATTCTGTCCAGCCGTCAAAGCGAGCTCCCTTTTCATGAGCCTTAATCAGAACATCACAGAGCCTTCTATCTCCCCTAGCAAAAACTGACTCCAGATAGGAAACCTCAGTTTCATGATAGTTATAATAAATAGATCTGCTTTTTATTGAGGATTTAACTGCCTTAATCTTCTCCACCACCTCTGGAATGGTCGCCATAGGAGCAAACTGGAAGGGCGTAAAGGCCTTAGGTACAAATATCGAAGTACTTACAGTTATCTTTAACCCCTTATTTCTCATGTGTTTTGGGATTTTGAAATATTCATCTGCAATCTTTTCTGCCAGCTCTCCTATAGCTCTGCAATCCTCTAAGGTCTCATTAGGTAACCCTATCATAAAATATAGCTTTAAGGTTGACCAGCCAGCTAAAAAGGCATTTCTCGCAGCTTCCAATATTTTTTCCTCTGTAAGCCCCTTGTTAATTACATCTCTCATTCTCTGAGAGCCTGCCTCGGGAGCAAAGGTAAGTCCAGTCTTTCTGACCTTTTGAATCTCATTTATAAGATCTACTGAGAAGGCATCTACCCTTATAGAAGGTAGTGCAATACCAACATTGTTAGGTCCATGCTCCAGGATCAAATTATTTACAAGGTTTTGAATATCTGAGTAATCACAGGTACTTAAGGAGGTTAAGGAAACTTCTTCATAGCCAGTGTTCTTTAATAATGTTCTGGCTTGATTCTCTAAAGTATTTAATTTCTTTTCCCTAACTGGTCTATAGAGCATACCCGCCTGACAAAAACGACAGCCATTAGTACAGCCCCTAAACACCTCAAGGACAACTCTATCGTGCACTACTTCTGTGAAGGGTACTATGAGCTTCTCTGGGAACTCTGATTGGTCAAAGTTATTAATGAGTCTCTTTTTTATTTTCTTAGGTACCTTTGGATTCTTCCCAATAAACTGGCAAATAGTACCGTCTTCATTATATTTAACTTCATATAAGGAAGGAACATACACCCCTTCTAACTGTGAAAGCTCTAAAAGCAGCTCCTCCTTACTATTCTTTCTATTAGCTTTATATGCATCAATTATATCGTTAATCGCTTCCTCTCCTTCTCCCAGCTGGAAGGCATCAAAAATATCATATAGAGGCTCAGGATTATAGGCACAGGGTCCACCAGCAATTATTAGAGGATATTCCTCTCCTCTTTCAGAGGCTCTAAGAGGTATACCTGCCATATCAAGCATGTTAAGTATGTTTGTGTAGCTCATCTCATATTGAAGAGTAAAACCTATAATATCAAATTCCCTTAAGGAGTCCTTTGTCTCTAAGGTATATAGAGGAATATTCCCCTTTCTCATTTCCTCTTCCATATCTGGCCATGGAGCAAATACCCTTTCACAATAGGTATCCTCTCTATTGTTCACGGTATTATACAAAATTTTTGTTCCCAGATGTGACATCCCTACCTCATATACATCAGGGAAAGCAAAGGCAAATCTCACCTCTACATTATTCTTATCCTTTATAACACTGTTTAATTCACCACCTATGTATCTCACAGGCTTTTCTACTCTGCATAATATATCATCAGTGATTTTATTCATTTGCTGTCCTCCAGTAAATTGTAATGATGAAAAAAAGAAAAAGATGCAATTAATCTCATTAATTACATCTAAATATTTTACCATAATAGAGCTTATAATCCTATAGAAAATTAATCCCTGTGGAGTTTACCCTTATACTCTTCTTTACTTATCAATTCTTCTAAGGTTATATTTCCATACTCCTTGGCAGAAAGAATAATATCCTCCTCATATAGAGTTCCCAAAAATCTCATCTCCTCATCTAAAAGCAAAAACACATTGTACTTATTTTTATCTATAAGACCTAAGGCCTCAGCCAGTGAAAGCTCAACACTTACGGAAATACTTTTACTTTCAATATACTTTTGCTTTAGAAATCTACTGCGTTTCTTTACTATATCTCCCATAATGATGTACATAATCCTTTCCTTTTCTCTATAGGTCCAAATTAAAATGGACACTGCCATGAGGCCCATAGATATATTCACCACTCTAAAAATAAGCAAAAAAATAAACCCACAAAGAAGTATAGAAGCTATAACAAAGCTGCATTTAACAGTAATTTTATAAGCTGTTTTATAGAGCTTTTTTTTGCTTAAGTAAGCTCTTAAAATTCTAGCTCCATCTAAGGGGAAGGCTGGAAGCATATTAAAAATAAAAAGTACTATGTTACTCCTAAAGGAAAGCCAAAAGAAATCAACAGAATGAAAATAATATAGTATATAAAAAATAACAGCAAAAAATAAATTACATAATGGTCCCGTTAGAGAAATAATGATATCTGTATTAGGACTCGTATAATCTAAATCCTTTACCTTTAAATAAGCTCCTAAAGGGTGTATTCCAAATTCTTCTCGCTCTAGACTTAGCTTATAGGAAATTAAAAGATGAGATAGTTCATGGATGGTAACCCAAATAAAAGCTTGGAGCATTTTGCTTTCTATAGAAACTAATATGATTATTACTAACTGAGGCATAAACCTCAGGACTTTTCTTCCCATTGTCTGCTCCTATAATACTTCTTGCTTTAACCTGATATATTCCTCAGGATCCTTCTCCTCTCCCGTGGACAATATCTGAAAATATAAATACCCATTATTCTCCTGATTACCAGATATAATTCTTCCTATTTTTTCTCCCTGCTTCACCTTTTGCCCCAGAGTAACGCTAACCTCCTCTAAGTAGAAGTACTTTGTTTCTATGCCGCCCTCATGGTCAATAGAAACATACTGCCCCAGTTCCTCATCCTCACCTATCTTATTAACTGTACCATTATAGCTGCTTATAATATCTCCAGGAACCTTAAAGGAGTATATAACTCCCTTCTCAGTCCTTTTAGAAAAGCCTTCCATAATATCTCCATAGGATTTGTATACCTCTCCCGAGACAGGAGTTATAAATGTATTAGATACCCTATCCTTAGTAGTTTCCCTACCTAAGGTTTTTGCTATAAGCTCATCTATGTATTCCTCAGCATTGTCTCTTAAATCATCGATTTCAAGGTCTTTAATTCCTTCCCATAGAGCTGAAAAATCATAGCCTTTACCAACTAACTCCTTAGACTCCTTATATATCTTTTCAGCAGCAGGATTCTGAAGGCTCCTTACAGTTAAAACAAAAAGAAAAAGTATTAAAACTCCACCCAGCTCCTGGACTATTCTCCGCCCTATAAAGCTGCTTAGATTCTTTTTATCATTATTTTTTGAACTTAAAGGATGCTTACTTCTGCTGTCTCTTGCGCTTTTTATATTAGAATAGTAATTTTCGTAGCTTGTATTATAGCTTCCCATATTTTCATCCCTCTATATATTATTACAGCTCTAGGCTTCTCTAGCTGCATATATTATATATATTTTCTATTATATAAATTTAGAATAGAGAAATAGCTTAAAAGAAACAAAAAGAGTCTGCATAAAATTCTACACAGACTCTTTTTGCTATAAATTCTTTATTCCTTTAATCAAAACCTCGGCAGTACCAATGTTGGTAGCAATTGGGACATGATGAACATCACATAATCTTATTAAGGCTGTAACATCTGGTTCATGGGGCTGAGCCATTAAAGGATCTCTTAAGAAAATCACATAGCTAATATCACCAGTAGCAATCTTAGCTCCAATCTGCTGGTCCCCTCCTAAGGGGCCCGATAGAAATCTAAAGACCTCTAATCCAGTTTTTTCATTGATAAGCCTTCCTGTAGTACCTGTAGCAAAAAGCTTATGATTTTCCAGTATACTTTTATACCTCGATGCAAATTCAATCATGTCATCCTTACATCTGTCATGAGCAATTAATGCAATATTCATAGGCCATATCACCTTTTCCTAAAAATTTATTTTCTTTTTCCTCATGGAAATGTTAAGTACCATACCTATAGAAATAAAAGCTGTGAGCGCAGAACTCCCCCCATAGCTTACCAGAGGCAGTGTAATCCCTGTAATAGGCATAAGGCCTATAGTCATGCCAATATTTTGCAGTACAGAAAACATAAATACAGAGGCAACACCTGTTGCAATAAGTGTGCCAAAGATATCCTTTGCTTCCCTAGCTGTTTTAATAAATCTATATATCAATATACCATAGAGGAGAAGGAGAAAAACTGCACCAATGAGACCCCAATTCTCCCCAATAATAGAAAATATAAAGTCAGTATGAGATTCTGGCACGAATTCTGATACATACCTGCTACCACCTAAGCCATTACCTGACCCAAAAATTCCTCCAGAGCCTATTCCTATCTGTGACCTCATAAGCTGAAGGGTAGAATTCAACTCATCAGCCTCGGGATTGATAAAAGAGGTTAATCTTCTCTTCCAATAATCTGGCATTAAAGGAGAATTCCATGCTAATACTATAACCATGAAAATCGCAGCAAAGCCTCCACCTATTATCCTCAAATCTATATTAGCAATGAAGAGCATACCAAGAACTATGAAGAAGCACACCATGGTCATACCCATATCTGGCTGTATTACTATAAGCAACATGGGGATAAAGGCATATAACGCTAGTGTTGATAAATTTTTGAAATTATTTATCTCCCCATCCATATCATCAATCTTTTTGGCAAGCATGAGCATCATACCAATCTTAGCAAACTCTGCCGGCTGAATAGCTCTGCTACCTAGAGAAATCCAACCTCTAGCTCCTTTAACTACAGTACCAAGAAACATAGTAGAAAATAACAATATTACTGAAGCCCAGTAAAAAATAACCACATAATTCTT
>JAEXSY010000519.1 GCA_023440105.1 Bacillota bacterium | reverse complement strand
GGAGGCCCTGTAACTGTAACACATAAGGGTATAACCAGATACTTTATGCTGATACCAGAGGCAGCACAGCTTGTACTTCAGGCTGGTGCTTATGCTAAGGGTGGAGAGATATTTGTACTGGATATGGGAAGTCCTGTAAGGATATATGACATGGCAGAGGATTTAATAAGGCTATCAGGCTATGAGCCTCACACAGATATAAAGATAGAGGTCACGGGGCTTAGACCAGGAGAAAAGCTTTATGAAGAACTGCTTATGAACGAGGAAGGCCTTACAGAAACACCTCATGAGAAGATATTTATCGGTAAGCCTGGGGAGTTTGATTTAGATGAGGTTAAGAAACAGATTCAGGAAATATTAGATGTAGTACGTAAGGGAACAAAGGAGCAAGTTAAGGATAAGATAGCTGAGGTGGTACCAACTTACATAAGAGCATCACAGAAAGACCAGATAAGAACATCAGAAATAGAAGAGAAGAATGAAGAAGCTATAAAATCAATAGAGCCATTAACTGCAGGATAACTTGACTTTATATTATTAACTGACTATTAAGAGATAGGACACCTTTGATAACTAACAAGGCATTATTTCAAATTATGTTTAGATTTATTCGTAGAAGGGAGTTAATACTATGGCTGAAAAAATATACCTTTCATCACCACATATGAGTGATGAAGGGTATGAGAGAGAGTTCGTTCGGGAGGCCTTTGATACCAATTGGATTGCACCCCTAGGGGAGAACGTGGATAATTTCGAAAAAGAGCTTGCAGGAAAGGTAGGTATAAGAAATGCTGCAGCCTTAAGCTCTGGAACAGCAGCAATACATATGGCTTTAAAAGCTGTAGGAGTTGGAGAGGGAGATATAGTTTTCTGTCCTACCTTGACCTTCTCAGCAACAGCAAATCCAATCATATATCAAAATGCTACCCCAGTATTTATAGATAGCGATTATGAAACCTGGAATATGAGTCCTGAGGCTCTGGAAAAGGCTTTTTTGAAGTATCCAAGTGTTAAGGCTGTATTAGTTGTTCATCTTTATGGGCTCTCTGCTGATATGGATAATTTAGTTGAGATATGCAGGAGGTATAATACTCCTATTATAGAAGATGCAGCAGAATCACTAGGTACTTTCTATAAAGGAAGGCATACAGGAACCTTTGGAGACTTTGGGGTATTTTCCTTTAATGGAAATAAAATAATAACAACCTCCGGTGGAGGAATGTTAGTTTCTAATAATGATGAAATGATCGAAAAGGTAAGGTTCTGGGCAACTCAATCAAGAGATAAAGCAAGGCATTATGAGCACAGTGAGATAGGCTTCAATTATAGAATGAGCAATGTGTCAGCAGGTATTGGCAGAGGACAGCTTAAGGTTTTAGATCAGAGAGTAGCCAAGAAAAGATATATTTATGATTTCTATAAGAGAGAGCTAGGTAGTCTGGAAGGCTTTGATATGATGCCTATCAATGAATGGAATGAGCCCAATTGCTGGCTAACTAGTATCACATTAAATGGCAGGGTTAAGCCTATTGATATAATTATGGCCTTGGAAGCAGAGAATATAGAGTCAAGACCTATTTGGAAGCCTATGCACCTTCAGCCTGTATTTGCTGACCATGACTTCATAACCACAATGGAAGTCAATAGTGTATCAGAGGATCTTTTTAGCAGGGGATTATGCCTTCCAAGTGATTCTAAAATGACTGATGCAGATTTATATAGAGTCTGTGGAATAGTTAAGGAGTTATGGAATGAGTGCTCAAAATCAAATAAGGCCGCAGTATAAAAGAGATAAAAAAATATACAGAGATATTCTTAAGAGACCCATGGACTTTTTATTATCTGTAGTGGCAATTATAGTTTTTAGTCCAATACTGCTTCTTGTGGCAGTTTTAGTAAGAATTAAGCTTGGTAGCCCAATTATATTTAAACAAGAAAGACCAGGTCTTGAGGGAAAGATATTTACTTTATATAAATTTAGAACAATGAAGGATATGAGAAATGATAAAGGAGAATTGCTCCCTGATGATGTAAGGCTCACTAGATTCGGAAGACTGATTCGCAGTACTAGTCTTGATGAACTGCCAGAGCTATTTAACATACTTAAAGGAGATATGAGTATTGTTGGTCCTAGGCCGCTCCTTACAGAATATTTATCCCTTTATAACGATAAGCAGAAGCGCAGGCATGATGTGAGACCGGGACTTTCTGGACTAGCTCAGATAAGGGGAAGAAACGCTATAAGCTGGGAGGATAAATTTAATCTGGATCTTCAGTATGTAGAGGAGATTAGCTTCTGTTTAGACTGGAAAATAATCCTTATAACCATACAAAAGGTATTTGTAAGAGAAGGAATCAGCTCAGATAATTCAGCTACCATGGAGCCATTTAAAGGAACTCCCTCAGAAGGTGTCAAATCATGAAAAAAGGATTATTGATAATAGGAGCCAGTGGCCATGGCAGGGTAGTAGCTGATATAGCTGTAAAGCTTAATATATGGGAGAATATAGCTTTCCTTGATGATAATGATGCTTTGAGAGAGTCCATAGGTTTAAAAGTTATAGGTAGCTCAAAGGAAGCTCTTAACTATATAAAAGACTGGGAAATATTTATTGCAGTGGGAAATAATGAAATCAGGAGAAGGATGCAGAAAGAGCTGGAGGCTAAGGGAGCTTCTATACCAGTATTAATTCATCCTGATACGGCTCTTGGGTCAATGGTGGAAGTTGGAGCTGGAACAGTAGTTATGGCAGGAGCTGTGATAAACAGCAGTACAACCATTGGTAAAGGCTGCATTATTAATACAGGAGCGACTGTGGACCATGACAACCTTTTTGGGGATTATGTTCATATATCTCCTGGAGCACATACCGCTGGTAATGTGAAGATTGGCAGTAACTCATGGCTAGGTATTGGAAGCGTAGTGAGTAATAACCTAAACATAACAAGGGATTGCGTAATAGGTGCAGGGTCTGTGGTAATTAAAAACATAGATAAAACTGGTACTTACATCGGAGTTCCAGCAAGGAGAGTATAAGCTATGAAGATTCTTATATTAGCTAATAACCATGTAGGCTTATATAACTTTAGAAAAGAACTACTGCTTGAGCTTATTAATCAAGGCAATGAAGTTTACATATCCCTACCCAAAGGGGAACTGATAGAACCTTTAATAAATCTAGGCTGTAAGTTCATCGATACTGATATCGATAGAAGAGGGATAAATCCTATTAAAGATTTTATCCTTTTAAAAAATTACTTCACACTAATAAAAAATCTAAAGCCAGAAGTGGTGATTACCTATACAATAAAACCCAATATTTATGGAGGTATTATCTGTAGAATTACCAAAACACCTTATTTGGTAAATATAACTGGTCTTGGTACTGCTATAGAGAATCAGGGGCTTTTGAAGAAGATTATATTAGGCTTATACAAGCAGGGAATTAGTAAGGCAAGCTGTGTTTTCTTTCAAAATAAAGCCAACCTTAAAAAGTTCGTAAGGGAAGGTATTGTAAGTGAAGAGGTAAGGTTGATTCCTGGATCTGGAGTTAATCTTATGGAGCATAAATTTGAAGAATATCCGGAAAAGGCTAGTGTCCATAGATTCTTATTTATAGGAAGAATTATGAGAGATAAAGGAATCGATGAGCTCCTAGAAGCTGCTAAGAAGGTTAAGGATATATATCCAACGATAGAATTTCAGCTAGTAGGTGAAATCGAAGAGGAATACGAAGAAATACTGAAGCAGTACGAAGAGAAAGGGATTATTAAATATTACGGACAGCAGAAAGATGTTCATTCTTTCATAAAAAAGTCCAATGCTGTAATACTACCTTCTTATCATGAAGGCCTTTCTAATGCATTACTTGAATCTGCTTCCTCCGGGAGACCTGTATTAGCATCAAGAGTACCTGGGTGCCTAGAAACCTTTGATGAAGATATTACTGGATTAGGCTTTGAGGCTAAGGATTCTGATTCATTAAAAGAAGCTATTATAAAATTCATAAACTTGCCCTATGAAAAAAAACAATCTATGGGCTTAGAGGCTAGAAAAAAGATGGAAAAAGATTTTGACAGGAAGATAGTCATCAATGCCTATATTGAAGAAATAAATAAAATTAATTCGCAATTATTATATACAAATAATATTACTAGTGGGAGATTATGATTATGAACTTATATGAGAGAATTGTAAATAAACAAGAGAAGATATCATTAGTTGGACTAGGTTATGTAGGCATGCCAATAGCAGTAGCCTTTGCTAATAAAGTAAAAGTTTTAGGTTTTGATGTAAATAAAGAAAAGATTGAACTTTATAAATCAGGAATAGACCCTACAAAGGAAGTTGGGAATTCAGCCATAAAAAATACAGAGGTAGAATTTACTTCTGATGAAGCAAAATTAAGAGAGGCAAAATTCCATATAGTAGCAGTTCCAACACCAGTAAATAAAGACCATACTCCAGACCTCAGGCCTGTGGAGTCAGCCAGCAGGACCTTGGGTAGAAACTTGACTAAAGGCTCTATAGTTGTATATGAATCCACAGTATATCCTGGAGTTACAGAGGATATCTGTGTACCGATACTTGAAAAAGAGTCTGGGTTAAAATGCGGCATTGATTTTAAGGTTGGATACTCCCCAGAGCGTATTAATCCTGGTGATAAGGTTCATAGACTAGAAACTATAGTAAAGATTGTATCAGGAATGGATGAAGAAACTCTAGACACAGTAGCAAAGGTGTACGAGCTGGTGGTTGATGCTGGAGTTCATAGAGCAGAAAGCATAAAGGTAGCTGAAGCAGCTAAGGTAATTGAAAATGCTCAAAGAGATATTAACATAGCTTTCATGAACGAGCTGTCTATTATTTTCAATAAAATAAATATAGATACTAATGCTGTGCTCAAGGCTGCAGGTACAAAATGGAACTTCCTTAACTTTACCCCTGGTTTAGTAGGAGGACACTGTATAGGAGTAGATCCATACTATCTTACATACAAGGCTGAAGAGCTCGGTTATCATTCCCAGATTATTCTTTCTGGAAGAAAGATTAATGATGATATGGGTAAATATGTAGCAGAAAGCACTGTGAAGAAGATGATAAGTGCAAATAAGCAGATTAATGGAGCTAAGGTTGCTATTTTTGGTGTTACCTTTAAAGAAAACTGCCCTGATGTGAGAAATACCAAGGTAATTGATATTATAAATGAGCTAGAGCAATATGGCATTGAAGTGAAGGTTGTAGACCCAGTGGCTAGCAAGGAAGAGCTGTGGCATGAATACAGAATTCATCCCTGCACCTTTGAAGAATTAAAGGATATAGATGCCGTTATCTTTGCCGTAGCTCACGATGAGTTCAAGGATATTACTCTTAATGATATACAGAAATTATTCTCCTCTAGCAATGCTAATGTAGATGAAGCAGGTGAAGCTGGAAGTTCTTCTGAAAATAAATGTGTTCTCATTGATGTAAAGGGAATGTTTGATAGAAAAGAAGCTGAGAAGTCCTGCTACCTGTACTGGAGGTTATAATATGGGATATAAAAATATTTCTTTTCCAGATGGAAGTAAATTTCTAGTTACTGGTGCTGCAGGGTTTATTGGTTCAAACCTAGTAGAGGCTATATTAGCCTTAGGGTACCAGGTAAGAGCATTGGACAACTTCTCCACAGGTAAGAGAGAAAATATTGACTTATTCATTAATAATCCTAATTTCCAGTTTGTTGAGGGAGATATAAGGGACCTTGATGTCTGTATGGAGGCTTGCGAAGGAATGGACTACGTACTAC
>JAEXSY010000360.1 GCA_023440105.1 Bacillota bacterium | reverse complement strand
ATATACAGAATATACTGAAGATTCTGAAAAAAGAGAGGGGAATGTAAAATGACAGAAATGATGAGGGCTGCAATTTATTATGGGCCAGAAGATGTAAGAATTGAAGAAATACCAATGTTCCCATGCGATGATGATTCTATAATAATTAAGGTCAAAGCTTCATTAACTTGTGGAACTGATGTAAAAACATATAAGAGAGGACATCCGAGCATGAAGCCAGGTATGACTTTTGGACATGAAGCAGCTGGTATAGTATATAAAAAAGGAAAGAATGTAGTAGGGTTTGAAATTGGTGACAGAGTCGCAACTCATAGCGCAGCCATGTGTGGTAACTGCTTCTATTGCAAATCAGGAAGAAATGATGGATGTTGTGAAAATAGAGTAAGAATTAAAGGTGGACATTCTGAATATGTATATGTTCCAGGCCCTGTAGTTAAACAGAATTTATTTCACATACCTGATGATGTAAGCTATAAAGCCGCTGCATTAACTGAACCACTTTCATGTGCTATGTATGGTGCAGATATGACTGAATTTAAGTATGGAGATACTGTAGTAATAATGGGTGCAGGTCCAATTGGATTAATGATAGCTCTTATAATTAAAAAGAGAGGTGCACATGTAATTCAGGCAGATTTTTCTGCGGATAGATTAGAGACAGCTAAGAAGCTTGGCGTTGATAAAACAGTAATATTAAACAATGAAATGGATATTGTTAAGATTCTTAGAGATTTAACTCCAGAAGGAAGAGGAGCAGATGCAGTAGTAGATGCAACAGGACAACCTGTAGCATGGGAAAATTGTGTAATGATCGCCCGTAAAGGCGGATATATAAACCTTTTTGGTGGATGTAAACCAGGAACTAAGGTAAGTATTGATACTCACGCTATGCATTATGGCGGATTAACAATTCGAGCATTTTTCCATACTACACCAAGGCATGTAATGATGGCTAATAATATGATAAATAATCATGAAATACCTGAAGATCTTTTTATCACTGGAGAATATAAGTTTGAGAATCTTCTGGATGCTTTAAATGCTCATGCAAATCAACAAGGTATAAAGAATGCTATAATCTATGAATAAAATGTGTATTTAGAGAATTATATATGAGGTTGCTGCTTAAATTTACTTTAGTAGTAACCTCATTAACCTAGAACCATAGAATTCTCAATAATATTTAGTTTACCTAATAGTGTATCGTGTTTAAAGTGAAAAATTTGTCTCTACCTATTTGGCTAATTAATAGAGAGATTTAAACAACAAAATAACAAACGGACTAAATGTTCTATTATTGAGATTTGAGAAAGAGTATTAGTTAAGAACATAAAAAGAAGCTTATAACACCATGTTAAGTTTCAACTTGGAGGAATTTAAATGATAAAGGATGTATTAGTTATTGAATCAAATCCTAAGTCATGGGAAGAGGCAATAGAAATTACATATTCTACACTCTATAAAGCAGGGTATGTTAAGGAGTCTTTCTTACAGGGATGTATAGAAAGAGAAAAGAAATATCCCACAGGGCTAATGACTGCTATTCCTGTGGCGGTACCTCATACAGATTCAGTTCATATAATCACTCCTTCTATTTGTGTTATGAGGTTAAAAGAACCTGTAGCATTTCATAATATGGAGGATCCTGATTCAACAGTTGATGCACAGTTTGTATTTAATATGGCACTTGAATCTGGAAATGATCAAATATCTATGCTGCAATCAATAATCAAAACAGCACAGGATTCAGAGTTTTTGAAAGAAGCAAAGCATCAACCTTTAGATTTAATAAGGGAAAAACTTATAAAAGACTGGAATGTTTACTGCAACATTAAGGTAGAAGCTTAAAAATTAGTAAGTAATAACTCAATAAAAGTTTCAGGAATAAAAGGAGGCAAATATTATTATGATTAATGCAATAGAAAAAGCAAAGCAAGAAGTAATGTGGGGAGTTAAGAATATGGTTGAAAAGGGATATGCTCTTGGTACTGCAGGCAATATCAGCTGTAGAGTTGAAGGAGAGAATTTATTTGTTATAACTCCTTCATCTAGATCCTATGCAACTCTTAGTGCCGATGATTTATGTGTGATAGATATGGAAGGGAACATTGTTGAAGGCAAGTACAAGCCATCCGTAGAGGTAAGTATGCATAGATTTATTTTTATTGATAGGCCGGATGTAAAAGCTATTGTACATTCTCATTCCAAATATGGAACCCTTGTGAGCTCAATAGAAGGCGTAAGTGAGTTGCCAATTATTGATGTGGAAAGTATATCATATCTAGGTGGAGAAACTCCTGTAGCACCTTTTGCACCAGCAGGATCTATAGAACTTGCTACCAGTGTTAGAAAGTCTATAGGTTTAAGTGCTGGAGTCCTTATGGAGAATCATGGTACTATTGGTGTTGGTGTTACAATGGAAAAGGCAATGATAGCTAGTGATAATATTGAAAGAACTAGTGAGCAATATTTAATGCTATTAGCAACAGGGAAAAATAAAAAGGAAATACCTAATGATTATATTATAAAAGTAAAAGAAATTTCAAAGAAGAATAGAGGAATAAATTAATTTGGAGGAATAAGTTATGAAAGCGTTAATGAGATTAACGAAAAAAGCTTATGACATGAAATTAGTTGATATTCCAGAACCAAAGATAACGGAATCGAATTGGGTTAAAGTTAAAGTAGCTTATGCAGGAGTATGTGGTGGAGCTGATATTAAGTTAATGAGTGTTAATGCAGAGGGAGATAATGCTAAGTTAAAACCCCCAGTGATACTTGGACATGAGGCGAGTGGTGTAGTTGTTGAGGTAGGTAAGGATGTTAGAAGAACTAAAGTGGGGGATAGAGTTGTATATGAAACTACAGTAGATAATTGTGGAGCTTGTCGTTACTGTCATTC
>JAEXSY010000358.1 GCA_023440105.1 Bacillota bacterium | reverse complement strand
CCAGGGGAAAACAGGAATATTGGTTGGGATGTCTCCAGAGGAGGTAGCTAAGGGGGTAGAAGAGGTTCTTTCAGATAAAGATATTAGGAAGCAGCTTACGGATAATCTATCAAAGCTGGATTTTAGCTATAAAATGGAGCTGGATAAATATTTAGCATCCTTTAATGGAATGAATACTATCTGGTAAGGGGGATAGCGATGAGAGAAATATTATCGGACAAGGGGAATAATGATGGGGGAAAGTAAGAAGAAGGCAGTAGCAAGGAATGCAGTAGTTATTGCTGCTTATGAAGCTGTTGTAGTGGTCTTAGGCGTTATTATACCTCGTTTATTTCTAACCACCTATGGACCGACAATCCATGGGGTAACCTCTGCCATAAGCAATATAATGTCTTATGTACTCCTTATAAATGCTGGTCTCAGTACTGCTTCAATTCAGTCCCTCTATACTCCTCTGGCAAAAAGGGATGAGAAGCGTCTTAATGAGGTGCTAAATGCCATAAGAGATTATTACTTTCTAACAGGTATAGCTTTTACAGCAGTGGTTTTTATATTAGCTTTTATCCTCCCTTTTTTTATAGAGGGAATTTCTGCCCTTACTCTGGGAAGCCTCATGGTGGTTATGGGTCTGCAGAGTATATTGGACAGTTTTTTAGTAAGTAAATATGAGACCTTACTAGAGGCAGACCAAAAATTATACATCATGGGGATTTTTAATTTAATAGCTTTAATATTTCGAGGGGCTATTCAAGTTTTTCTCATTTACAATAGATATTCTGTAGTATTAGTACAAGCTGTGCCTGCTTTGGTTATTTTAGTTATTTTCGTGATGCAGAAGTATTATGTTAAAAGAAACTATAGCTTTTTAGATTATAAGATCAAAGGGGATAAAAGAGCCTTAAATAAACGATGGTCAGCCTTTATTCATCAAATTGCAGGAGTTGTGGTGAATAATGTGGATGTGGTGCTCCTTACGGTTACGGGAAAAATAGTATTGGTAAGCATTTATTCTGTCTATCAGCTGGTGTTTACAAATCTATATAACCTGATGAGAGCAATATTTTCCCATGGGATAACTGCTAGTCTTGGTCACTTAATGGTTTCAGAGGAGGAGAACTCCTTAAGAGAAAATTTCAGTATCTATGAGCTAGTTTATTTTTCTGCAGCAGGTATTATCTATGGTGTAGCAGCAGTTACAATACTACCTTTTGTATCTCTGTATACCTCAGGAGTCAAGGAAGTAAATTATGTAGATGGTAAATTAGCAGTGCTTTTTATTGTAATCGCCATGGCAAATAACATGAGGGTTCCTGGAAATACCCTAATAAATGCAGGAGGCTATTACAAGGAAACTCAGTGGAGGGCTGTGGCAGAAGCTTTAATTAACATCATAGCATCGCTTATACTCTTCTCATTTCTTGGAATATACGGTATCCTCCTAGGCACGGTTCTATCTTTTGCCTATAGAACCACAGATATAATTCTTTATTCAAACAAAAAAATATTGAAAGAATCCTCCAAAAGGAGCTGGATTAGAGTAATTAAAACAACAGGGATAGTTGCTATTACTGTTATGACACTATGGATAATTAAATTTTCTATAAATAATTGGATAGAGTGGATGCTTTTAGCCGTGGGAACTTCTATCTACTCTTTAAGTATTACAGTGATCCTTGCATTTGTTACAGAAAAAAAGGAGTTAAAAAGATTTATAAGAATTATAAAGGAGGTACTGCCAGAGAGAAGTTAATTCTCTGGCAGTACCCCCCGAACGAATTCTCACTTCTATGGTGCCATCCACCTTACAAGATACGACACCATTACTACACACTGTGACAGAAAATTTACAAAATTAAAACTTTATTAAGATTGTAAAAAATATACTGTAAACAATTGCACTCAATTCTAGATAATGGTATAATCTCCTTGAAAGTAGAAACGTTTCGAATGGATTTTTTATCATTAGCATTTTAAAAGCTTTTAGTACAGAAGGAGTTGACGAATTGATATTACATAATAATATTGAAACGATTACCTTTAATAAGAATAACACTGAAGTTCAGTTTCTTCCTACAGGAGATATTTATCAGCTCCGCAGTGGAGATATATTAATAAATCAGATGCTTGGGAATACCTTATCAGGCTCCCTAAATAATATATATTTAAGAATATATAAAAAGGATGGAACTATGGCTGTAGCTCCACTCTTGGGTATCAATTCAGATAGTACCTTTAAATATAGTGAAAATAGAGCCCACTGGGAGGGGAATTATCAAGGCATAGATTATCAGGTTATATTTTGCTTGATAGATGAAAACCTTTGGACCTGGGAGGTTAAGCTAAAAGGCGGTGGAGAAGAGGTTGATCTTCTTTATACTCAGGATTTAGGCTTAGCAAATAAGGGAGCAGTAAATACCAATGAGCTTTATATGAGTCAATACATAGATCACTGCATCATGGAAGGCAGCAAGGGATATGTTGCAATGTCTAGACAGACTCAGAGCCAGGGAGGCCGCCATCCATATATTCAGCAGGGGTCGCTTAATAAAAGGATTATAGGCTATGGAACAGATGCAATACAGTTTTTTGGAACTGAGTATAAGAGTAGCCATAAGGCAGCTATGCTTTATAGTTCTCTCCCCAATGAGAATTATCAATATGAACTGGCCTTTACAGCACTGCAAACAGAAAGGTTTATAGCTAGTGGAGATGAATCAGCAGCTTTTTATGGATACTATAAGGAAAATCATGAAAAAGCTGTTACAGATATAGAATTTTCGGATATAATTTTTGAAATTTATAGAAACGTTTCTATAGATCAAGAGGACGATATTAAAACACATAGAGTTAAGCTCAGCGATGCAATTGGAACACCGTATTCCTCAGAAAGCTTAACTAAAGCAGAGATAGATAAATATTTCCCTGAGAGAATACTAGAGGAGTTTCAGGAGGATAAGCTTTTAGCCTTTTTCCTTCCTGAACATAAGCATGTAGTTTTGAAAGAAAAAGAGGTGATGGTACAAAGACCTCATGGACATATTATTACTACTGCCATAAATAAAGAAGAAATAGATAAAGAGCTTATAACCTCAAATAACTATATGTATGGTCTTTTTAATGGACAGATAGCAGTAGGAAATACCAGTTTAAACAAGCTCTTAAGCTGCAATAGAGGACTATTAAATGTATTAAAAAGCAGCGGTCAAAGGATATACATAAAGCTACAGGGAGTATATAGAATTCTCACAATGCCTGCAGCCTATGAAATAGGAATGAATTATGCAAGATGGTTTTACAAGATTAATGATGACATGCTCCTCATAACCGTTTATGCTGCAAAGAAAGCAGCAGATATTATTCTTGAGGTTTCCTCTGAAAAGAAGAAGAAATATGATTTCTTAATTACCAATCAGCTAGTTATGGGAACCAATGAATACGAGCAGCCCTGCAGAGTAGAGGTTATGAAGGATAAGCTTGTTATAAGGCCTGAGGAAAACACCTTCCTTCACAATAGTCTCCCAGAGCTCCATTACAATCTTTGCTTCGAAGAAAACTCCTTGGAGCTCATAGATGATTCCATCTTCTATGAGGATGGTCAACAGAGAAATGAAACTCTATTAACCCTTAAATCAGAGGGGAGAGAAGGCTTACAGCTAATTATTCAAGGTAGATTACATAAGGAAAATTCAGAAGAAAATAAGATTTATAAATTTGAAGAGGAGCTTCAGGAGTTCAATAGCTTCTATCAGGAAATTACTGGAGGCTTTAAGCTGTCCTTAGAAAAGGAAGGCAGCATCTCCAGTATAGATAAGCTTAATGAAATCTTCTGGTGGTATACCCATAATGCACTTACTCATTATGCAGTACCCCACGGCTTAGAGCAATCCAGTGGAGCAGCTTGGGGGACAAGAGATGTATGTCAGGGACCTGTTGAATACTTCCTGGCAACCCAAAACTTTAGTCTAACAAGAAAGATAATCCTTGAGGTATATAAGCATCAATTCCTAGAAACAGGGGAATGGCCTCAGTGGTTTATGTTTGATAATTATAATATGCAGCAGGATGACAGTCATGGAGACGTGGTGTTC